>CAMPJU010000034.1 GCA_946886995.1 uncultured Lysobacteraceae bacterium | reverse complement strand
AAGCTGCCGCCGGTGAACCACGTCGAGGAGATCCGCGAGCCGATCATCCGCGCCACGATCCTCACCCCCGAGGATTACATTGGCAACATCATCAAGCTGTGCGAGGAGAAGCGCGGCTCGCAGCAGGGCATCAACTACCTCGGCGGACAGGTGCAGATCAGCTACGAACTGCCGATGGCCGAAGTGGTGCTGGACTTCTTCGACCGGCTCAAGTCGGTGTCGCGCGGCTACGCTTCGCTCGACTACCACTTCGAGCGCTTCGACGCCGGCCCGTTCGTGCGCGTGGACACGCTGATCAACGGCGACAAGGTCGATGCGCTGAGCCTGATCGTGCACCGGGCGCAGGCCGACCGGCGCGGTCGCGAGCTGACCGAGAAGATGAAGGAACTGATCCCGCGGCAGATGTTCGATGTCGCCATCCAGGCCGCCATCGGCTCGCAGGTCATCGCCCGCACGACGGTCAAGGCGCTGCGCAAGAACGTGCTGGCCAAGTGCTACGGCGGCGACGCGACGCGCAAGAAGAAGCTGCTGGAGAAGCAGAAGGAAGGCAAGAAGCGCATGAAGCAGGTGGGCCGGGTGGAAATCCCGCAGGAGGCCTTCCTCGCTGTCCTCCAGGTCGACAAGTAGGGGTCCGACGCGTGATGAAATGGTTCGAAATCGGCCTGGTGGTCCTCACCTTCGCCACCGGCATCATCTGGCTGCTCGACCGGATGTTCTTCGCACGCCGCCGCGCCGGGCGCGCCGGCCTGGTCGAGCCGAAGGAACCGGTGGTCGTCGACTACGCACGCGCCTTCTTCCCGGTGCTCGCGGTGGTGCTGGTGCTGCGCAGCTTCGTGGCCGAGCCCTTCCGCATCCCGTCCAGCTCGATGATGCCGTCGCTGCTGGTCGGCGACTTCATCCTGGTCAACAAGTTCGCGTACGGCCTGCGCCTGCCGGTGGTCAACCGCAAGTTCGTCGAGGTCGGGCATCCCGAGCGTGGCGACGTCGTGGTGTTCCGTCCGCCGCACCATCCCGACCAGGACTGGATCAAGCGCGTCATCGGCCTGCCGGGGGACACCGTCTCGTACCAGGACAACGTGGTCAGCGTGAACGGCGAGCCGTTCGAGTACCGGGTGCTGGGGCGCTACGTCGGCGAGGGCCAGGGGCGGGAGATGTCCGGCGCGACATTGCTGGCCGAGGCGCTGCCGGGGCGCCCGCACCCCATCCTGGAACGTGACGGACCGCGCTATTTCTCGCCGCAGGGCGAGGGCGAATGGGTCGTGCCGCCCGGCCAGTATTTCGTGATGGGCGACAATCGTGATAATAGCGAGGACAGTCGCTACTGGGGTTTCCTGCCCGAATCCAGCCTGCGCGGCAAGGCGTTCCTGGTGTGGATGCACTGGGACGGCAGCGCGGGCGGCGTCGACTTCGACCGGGTCGGCAGCAGCATCCCGTAACGACCTCCCTGCGATCGCCAACCCGGCAAGGTGGACACATGAAGCGCAAACAGAGCGGCCTCACTCTCATCGGCTTCATCATCGTGCTGGGCGTGGTCGGCCTGTTCGCCTACATCGGCATGAAGCTGTTCCCGATGTACTCGGAGTTCTACTCGGTCAAGCAGGCGCTCACCGGCCTGGCCGCAGAGCCCGGCATCGCGACCAAGGACCCGGCGCGGGTCAAGGACCTGCTGTTCCGCCGCCTGTACGTGAGCTACGCCGAGAACGTGAAGCCCAACAACGTCAAGATCACCCGCGACGGTCGGGGCTACGTCATCACCGTCCAGTACGAGGTGCGCCGTTCGCTGATCGGCAACCTCGACGTGGTCGGCAAGTTCGAGGCCTCCGAGGACCTCACGCGCGGCGGCGCGCCCGACTAGTGGTCGAACGCAGCGGTCACCGGTTCGGCGACCAGGCGCTGCGCGACCAGGCCCTGCGCCATCGCAGCGCGGGCGCGCCCCACAACGAACGGCTCGAATTCCTCGGCGATGCGCTGGTCAACCTGATCGTCGCCGAGGCGCTGTATGCGCGCTGGCCCGGCGCGGACGAGGGCGGATTGACGCGCACGCGCGCCGAGCTGGTGCGCGAGTCCGCGCTGGCCACGATCGCGCGCGAGCTCGACCTGGGCGCGCACCTGCGCCTGGGCCCGGGCGAGATGAAGACCGGCGGCCACCGTCGCGATTCGATCCTCGCCGATGCGGTGGAGGCGCTCGTTGCCGCGATCTACCTGGACACCGGGTTCGAAGCCTGCCGCGCGGTCGTGCTGCCGTGGTTCGAACCGGCTATCGCGGCGCTGCCGCCGCCGCACAAGCTGGGCAAGGACGCCAAGACCCGCCTGCAGGAATGGCTGCAGGCGCGCGGGCGACCGCTGCCCGCGTACCTGCTGGAGGCGGAGGAGGGCGACGAGCACGCACGCCGCTTCCGCGTGTCCTGCCGGCTGGCCGACCCGGCGGTCGCGACCGAAGGCGTGGGGACCTCGCGGCGGGCGGCCGAACAGGCGGCGGCCGAAGCCGCACTGGCCATGATCGAGACCTCGCCGGTCGCCTGACGGATGCGCCGCGCCGCCTGCACGGACGGCTCCTACAATGGGCGGATGGACACGCATCGCAGTGGGACCGTCGCGGTCATCGGCCGCCCGAACGTCGGCAAGTCGACCCTCGTCAATGCGCTGGTCGGGGCGAAGGTCAGCATCGTCTCGGACCGGCCCCAGACCACGCGCCACCGGCTGCTGGGCATCGCCAGCCTCCGCGGCGGCCAGCTGCTGCTGGTCGATACGCCCGGCATCCATCGCGAACAGGGCAAGCGCACCGGGTCCGCGATGAACCGGATGATGAACCGGGCCGCGCGCGGCGCGCTCGAGGGCATCGACGCGGCCGTGCTGGTGGTCGTCGCCGGTCGCTGGGACGACGAGGACGCCCTGGCCCATGACGCGTTGCGCGAGGCCGGCGTGCCCGTGGTGCTGGTGGTCAACCAGGTCGACCGGCTGAAGGACAAGGCCGCGCTGCTGCCGTACCTGGCGAAAGTGTCGGAAGGCCGCGAGTTCGCCAGCGTGCACCCGGTCTCGGCGCTCAAGCGCAAGGGACTGGAGCCGCTGGTCGACGTGCTGCTGTCGCTGGTGCCCGAGGCGCCGGCGATGTTCGGCGAGGACGAGATCACCGACAAGAGCCAGCGGTTCCTGGCCGGCGAACTGGTGCGCGAGCAGTTGATGCGCCAGCTCGGCGACGAGCTGCCGTATGCCACCACGGTCGAGATCGAACGGTTCATCGAGGAGCCGTCGCCGCGCGGCGGGGCGATGTACCGGATCGGCGCGGTGATCTGGGTCGAACGCGACGGACAGAAGGCGATCGTGATCGGCAAGGGTGGCGAGCGCCTGCGCGAGATCGGGTCGCGCGCGCGGCAGCAGATGGAGCAGCTGTTCGACACCAAGGTGTTCCTGGAGACCTGGGTGCGCGTGCGCGAGGGCTGGTCCAACGACGAGGCCGCGCTGCGCAGCCTCGGCTACCACGACTAGGCATTCCCGGTGCGGATCGCGGCGGAGCCTGCGTTCGTGCTGCATGCGCGGCCGTGGCGCGAGACCAGCCTGCTGGTCGAGGTGCTGAGCGCGAACCACGGCCGGCTCGGGCTGCTCGCGCGCGGCGTGCACGGCCCGCGCCAGCAACCGCTGCGCGCCGCGCTGCAGCCGATGCAGCTCGTGCGCCTGGAGGCGGTGCAGCGCGGCGAGCTGGCGCAGTTGCGCGCGGCCGAGGCACTCGATGCGCCGCCGCGCCTCGTCGGCGACGCCATGCTTGCCGGCTTCTACGTCAACGAACTCGTGCTGCGCCTCGCGCCGCGCCAGGATCCGCAGCCGGAACTGTTCGAGGCGTACGGCCGGATGCGTGCGCGCCTGTCCGCGGGAGAACCGCTGGCGTGGACGCTGCGCCGGTTCGAGCGCGACCTGCTCGACGCACTCGGCGTCGGCTTTGACCTGGCCAGCGACGCGGAAGGCGACGCGATCGATCCCGCCTCGCGCTACCGCCTGGATCCGGAACAGGGACCGCGGCGCCTGCACCTGGACCGGGGGCAGGGCGATCGCGGCGCTGCCGCCACCGGGCGCGGGTTGCTCGCGCTGGCCGCGGACGTCGCGCCGGAAAACGCGGACCTGGCCGGGCTGCGCATGGCGTTGCGCCGCGTGCTGGAGCACCACCTCGGCGGCCGCGGCCTGAAATCGTGGGAACTGCTCGGCGACCCCGGGCCACGCCAGCGCGAACCGCTATAGCGGCGGCAGCGCGTCGACCGCGCTTCGAAACGCGGCCAGCGCCTTGCCGTCCATCGGTGCCGCATGCAGGCGACGCGCCGCATCGCCCACCACGCCGGCGCCGGTGAGTGCACAGGCCGGAACGAGGCGATGCAGGGCCGCGCGCGCCGCCACCGTGTCGCCGGCGGCCACCGCCGCTTCGACCGTGCGCACGGCGGCAGGCAGCTCGGCGGCGAACAGGGTCCGCAACGCGACCACGCTTGCCGGGTTTCCGTCGAGCGCGCACAGGGCGTCGTCGTCGTCCCAGCCGCAAGGATCGGCCGAGGAGCGCCCGGCCGCGGAATGGCGCACGGCCGGGGTGAATGCCGGCCGTGGTTCGCGCACCGGCAGGCGCAGGCGGCGGCCGACCGCCTCCAGCAGTCGGCCCGCGGCGAACGGCTTGACCAGGACGTCGACGTAGCCGGCGGCTAGCAGCGCCGCCCGCAGCGCCTGGTCCGGCGACGCGGTATGCGCCAGGGCGACGGCCCCGGCATCGAGCGCACGCAGCTTCGGCAGCAGCGACACTGCATCGCCATCGGGCAGCCGGGCATCGACCAGCCAGAGGGCGTGCGCGTGCGCGGCGGCCCGGGCCAGGGCGTCGTCGCAACGGCCCACGGCCTCCACCGCCAGCGGCAACCCCGACAGGACCTCGACGAAGAACGCGCGGCTCACCGCGTCGTCCTCCACCACCAGCACGCGGGGTTTCATCGCCTGCTCGCGTTCCATCGCTATCCTCCGCTCCATGCGTCCCGCGAGCCTACTCCTGATGTCGCTGCTGGGTGCCGGCTGGCTGGCGGCGTTGCCGGCGCATGCACGCACGTTGCGCGCAAGCATCGAGCGCGTCGACGCCACGGTCGCGCAACTCCGCGACGTGGACGCGACGCTCGCGTGGCCGGCGTCCGCGACGCATGGCGAGTTGCACCTGCATGCCGCGCGGATCACGGCGCCCGACCTGGGCTACGACCTGCGCGACGTGACCTGGCAGTGCGCGCTCCGGCGAGATGGCGAGGGCCGCTGGACCTGCGACGGCGCGGTGCGCGCGGGCGGCGGAGCGGCGATGCGACTCGCCGTCGACCTCGGCCCCGAGCGCACCTCGGCGGTCCTGTCGGGGGGTGATGCCCGCATCGCGGTGCAACGCCGCGCCGCCGCGCCCGACCTGACCGCGATCGACATCACCGCCGTGCCGGTCGCCTGGGCGCAGGCGTTGCTCGCGCAGGCCTGGCCGGCGCCGCAGTTGCAGGCGGGCCGGCTGGATGCACGACTGCAACTGCATGCGGGCGAGGGCGGCCCGGTGCAGGTCACCGGCGACCTCGCGTTCGACGGCGTCGGTTTCGATACGCCCGACGGCACGATCGCCGGACTCGACCTGGGCGGCCGTTTCGCGCTGGACTACCGCAAGGCGGGTGGCACGACCGAAGTGACGGTGGACGGCACGGTGGACGCTGGCGAATTCCTCGCCGGCAATGCCTACATCGCGCTCGACGGTCCCGTGGCCGTCGCCGTGCAGGCGCGCGGCAGGGAAGGGGGCGGCTGGCAACTGCCGGCATTCTCCTGGCGCGATCCGGGCGTGCTGGTCGTCGAGGGCAACGCCGCGTTCGACGCCGACGGCGGCATCGGCGAACTGGACCTGGCGCTGGAGAGTGCCGACGCATCGCCGCTCGCCGGCCGCTACCTGTCCGGCTGGCTCGGCCTGGCCGGGTTGGCCGACCTGGCGATCGAGGGCGCGATCGACGGCGACGTGCGGATGGCCGGTGGCACGCTGCAGTCCGCGCGCCTGGCGTTGCACGGCGTGGACCTGCGCGACCCGCGCGACCGCTTCCGGTTCGACGACCTCGCCGGCACCGTCGTCTTCAGCGACGCCGACGCCGTGCAGGCGGGCGACCTGTCCTGGACCGGCGGCGCGCTCTACGGGATCGACTTCGGGGCGGCGCGCCTGCCGCTGGAAACGAGCGACGGCACCCTGCGCCTGGGCGATGCGGTCACGGTGCCGGTGCTCGGCGGTGCGTTGCGGCTGGAGCACCTGTCCATCGCGCCGCCGGGTGGCGGCGAGACGTTGTCGGTGCGCTTCGGGCTCGGAGTCGAGGACCTGGACGTGGCGCGCCTGTCCGAGGCGGTCGGCTGGCCAGCCTTCCGCGGCACGCTGAGCGGCTACCTCCCGGAAGCGCGCTACGCCGACGACCGCCTGGAATTCGACGGCGACCTGGCGATGGACCTGTTCGGCGGCCACGTCAGCGTGTCCGGCCTGGCGCTCGAACGGCCGTTCGGAAGCGCACCCTCGCTGGTCGCCGACCTGCGCATGGACGACATCGACCTGCTGGCACTGACCGAAGTGCTGGACTTCGGCAGCATCACCGGCCGCCTGGACGGCCGCATCCTCGGCCTGCGCCTGGTCGACTGGCAGCCCGTGGCGTTCGACGCCAGGTTGCTCACCGACCCGACGGCCGGCGTCCCCCAGCGCATCAGCCAGCGCGCGGTGCAGAACATCTCCAGCGTCGGCGATGCCTCGTTCGCCACCAGCCTGCAGGGCCGCCTGATCGGCCTGTTCGACGACTTCGGCTACGGCCGGATCGGCATCAGCTGCCGCCTGCGCAACACCGTCTGTGAAATGGGCGGCCTGCGTTCAGGCGCCAACACATTTACTATCGTGACCGGTGCCGGATTGCCCCGCCTGACCGTGGTGGGGCACAACCGGCTGGTGGACTGGCCGGTGCTCGTCGAGCGCCTGGCCGCCGTCGCCGGAGGCGATGTGAAGCCGGTGATCCAGTAGCACCACACCCCCAGGAGAACGCCATGAGTCGATGGATTGGAATCCCGGTCGCCGCCGCGCTGCTGGTCAGCGCGTGCGTCACCATCAACGTGTACTTCCCGGCCGCCGAGGCGCGCGAGGTCGCGCGCGAATTCGTCGAGGACGTGATCGACGATCCCGACAACGCGCCGCCCGCGGACGGCTCCGATGGCGGCATGGCCCTGCACGTGGATCCGCCGCGCTTCGATGCGTGGATGCTGCTCGGCATCGCGCCCGCGCATGCGCAGGCCCGCCCGGACATCACCATCGAGACGCCCGCGATCCAGGCGCTGAAGGCGCAGATGGAGGCGCGCTTCGCGACGTTGCGCCCGCACTTCGATTCCGGTGCGCTCGGCTTCACCAACGACGGCATGGTCGTCGTGCGCGACGCGTCGAAGCTCGACCTGCGCTCGCGCGTGTCGGTCAACCAGGCGGTCGCCGACGACAACCGCGACCGGCGCGCCGTGTACCGCGAGATCGCGGTCGCCAACGGCCACCCGGAGTGGGAAGGCCAGATCCGCACCGTGTTCTCGCAGCAGTGGATCGCCAGCGCGCGCAGCGGCTGGTGGTACCAGGACGCGGGCGGCAGCTGGCAGCAGAAGTAGTTGGCGCGCATCGACCAGGCGCCGTTCGTCGCCGACATCGTCGACCTGAGCCACGACGGGCGCGGCGTCGCCCGCCGCCCCGAGGGCCATCCCGCCGCCGGCAAGACGGTGTTCGTCTCCGGCGCGCTGCCCGGCGAGCAGGTGCTCGCCCGGCAGACGCGGCGGTCCCGTCATTTCGAAGAGGCACAGGTCGTGGAGGTGCTGGCGGCCTCGCCCGAGCGCGTGCCGCCGCGCTGCGTGCACTTCGGCACCTGCGGTGGCTGCGCGCTGCAGCACCTGGACGAGGAGCGCCAGATCCACGCCAAGCAGCGCACGCTGCTGGAGAACCTGGAGCGCATCGGCCACGTCGCGCCGGAGGCGGTGCTCCCGCCGCTGGTGGACGCCGCGTGGGGCTACCGGCGCAAGGGCCGGTTCTCGGTGCGCCGGGTGGAGAAGAAGGGCAAGACCCTGGTGGGCTTCCGCGAGCAGGACCCGCGGTTCGTCGCCGACCTGTCCGAATGCCACACGGTGGTGCCGGCGATCGGCGAGCGCATCGGCGAGCTGTCCGCGCTGGTCGATTCGCTGGAGGCGCGCAGCGGGATCCCGCAGGTCGAGTTCATCGTCGGCGATGCGACCGGCGACCATTGCGGCGTCGCGCTGGTGTTCCGGCACCTCGAGCCGCTGGGCGAAGGCGACCGCGGCAAGCTCGAGGCGTTCGCGCGCGCGCATCGCTTCGCGGTGTTCCTCCAGCCGGGCGGCATCGATTCGGTGCATCCGTTGTGGCCCGCCGATCCGCGACTCGCGTTCCGGCTGCCGCGCTGGGACGTGACCCTCGGCTTCCGGCCGCTGGACTTCATCCAGGTCAATGCCGGGCTCAACGAACACATGATCGCGCGCACGCTCGAGCTGCTGGACGTGCAGGCGGATGACCGCGTCCTCGACCTGTTCTGCGGACTCGGCAACTTCACCCTGCCGCTCGCGCGGGTCGCGCGCGAGGTGGTCGGCGTGGAGGGCGACGCCGGCCTGGTGGCGCGCGCGCGTGAGAACGCGGCCCGCAACGGGCTGGAGAACGCGCAATTCCATGCCGCGGACCTTGCGCAGGACCTGCGCGGAGAGCCGTGGATGCGGGCCGGGTTCGACCGCCTGCTGCTCGACCCGCCACGGTCGGGCGCGGACGCGGTGCTCAGGCAGCTCCCGCTCGCCGGGCTGCGGCGGATCGTCTACGTCAGCTGCCACCCGGCCTCGCTGGCGCGCGACGCGGGCTACCTGGTGAACGAGCGCGGGTGGACGCTGCGGGCGGCGGGCGTCATGGACATGTTCCCGCACACCGCCCACGTCGAATCCATCGCCATGTTCGACGCCGCATAATCTGCGGCCAGGAAGGAGAAGCACCACCATGCTCGTCATCGGCGTCGCCGGCACCGAACTCACCCCGCGCGAGCGCGACTGGCTGCAGGACGATGCCTGCGGCGGCGTGATCCTGTTCGCGCGCAACTTCGCGTCGAAGGCGCAGGTGGCCGAACTGTCCGCCGCCATCCGCGACGCCGCACCCCGGCCGCAGCTGGTCTGCGTGGACCAGGAGGGCGGGCGCGTGCAGCGCTTCCGCGACGGCTACAGCGCGTTGCCGCCCCTTGCCCGCTTCGGCGAGCAGTACGCGGATGATCCAGGGACTGCGCTGGCGGACGCGGAACGCCATGCATGGCTGATGGCCACCGAGATCCGCGCCACCGGCGTCGACCTCAGCTTCGCGCCGGTGGTCGACCTCGGTCGCGGCAACCGCGCCATCGGCGACCGCGCGTTCTCCGCGGACCCGGAGGTCGTGGCAGAACTGACCCGCGCGTACGTGCGCGGCATGCACGCCGCCGGCATGGGCGCGACCCTCAAGCACTTCCCGGGCCACGGCTCGGTGCTGGAGGACACCCACTTCGACGACGCCGTCGACGACCGGCCGCTGGACGCATTGCTGGCGGGCGACCTGGTGCCGTTCGTTGCGGGTATCGACGCCGGCGCGGATGCGGTGATGATGGCGCACGTGGTCTACCCGCAGGTCGCGCCGGAGCCGGCGGGCTATTCGCCGCGCTGGATCCGCGACATCCTCCGTGCGCCGCCGGAACGCGGCGGCATGGGCTTCCGCGGCGTGGTGTTCTCCGACGACATCGGCATGGCGGCGGCGTTTT
>CAMPJU010000033.1 GCA_946886995.1 uncultured Lysobacteraceae bacterium | reverse complement strand
GCCAGCGGCTGCACGATGTTCAGCGCGTACTGCTTCACGCCGTAGTTGATCGAGTTGTAGCTGCGCGACCGCGTGCCCTCGTAGTCGATGCCGAGGCCGCCGCCCACGTCCATGTACTTCACGCTGGCGCCCAGCTGCGACAGCTCCACGAAGTAGCGCACCGCCTCGCGCATGCCGTTGGCGATGTCGCGCACGTTCGAGATCTGCGAGCCCATGTGGAAGTGCAGCAGTTCCAGGCAGTCGCCCATGCCCGTGTCGCGCAGGCGCTTCCAGAGGTCGAGCAGCTGCCGCGGGCTGAGCCCGAACTTCGCCTTGTCGCCGCCGCTGTTCTGCCACTTGCCGGCGCCGATCGACGCCAGCCGCATGCGCACGCCCAGCCCCGGCTTGACGCCCAGCGCCTTCGCCTCCTCGATCACCAGCGACAGCTCGGACGGCTTCTCGACCACGATGAAGGTCTGCAGCCCCAGCTTGCGGCCGATCAGCGCCAGCCGGATGTACTCCCGGTCCTTGTAGCCGTTGCAGACGATCACCCCGCCCGGACGGCTGAGCGCAAGCACCGCCATCAGCTCGGGCTTGCTGCCGGCCTCCAGGCCGAATCCGTCGCCGCCGTGGCGGGCCAGCGTGCCGGCAACCGCCGCATGCTGGTTGACCTTGATCGGGTACACCGCGGTGTAGCCGCCGGGATACTCCCATTCCGCCATCGCGTCCGCGAACGCGGACTGCAGCCGCCCCAGGCGGTTGCCGAGGATTTCGGGGAAGCGCAGCAGCAGCGGCAGCCGCGACCCGCCCTCGCGAGCGGCTTCGACGGCGTCCGGCAACGCGATCCCCGGGCCATCCGCGCCGCGTGGCCGGACCACCATGCGGCCCGTACCGTCGACATCGAAGTAGCCCTCCGACCAGTGCGGGATCGAATAGGCCCTGCGGGCCCGGTCGGGCGACCAGTCGCTCATCGTGGCTCCGCGTGGCGGCTTCGGGGGCGCGCAGTGTACTAGGCCATGCATGACCCGACCGGCACGGCCCGGCCGGCATGACGGGGCCGGCACGCGGTGCTCCGCTAAACTGCGCGCCCGCCCGAGCACCGCATGCCGACGATGACCGAGACCACCTGGACGTACGAGAACTTCGAGCCCACCGGCTCGGCCATCGGCTATCGCGTCACCCGCAAGCTGGACGAGGTGCAGTCGCCGTTCCAGAAGATCGAGATCTTCGAGACCACCGACTGGGGCAACCTGATGCTGATCGACGGCGCGGTGATGCTCACCACGCGCGACAACTTCCTCTACCACGAGATGATGTCGCACCCGGCGCTGTACACCCATGCCGACCCGAAGGACGTGGTGATCATCGGCGGCGGGGACTGCGGCACCCTGCGCGAAGTGCTCCGCCACCGTGGCGTGCGCAACGCCGTGCAATGCGACATCGACGAGCAGGTCACCCGGATGGCCGAGAAATGGTTCCCGGAACTGTGCGAATCCAATGGCGACCCGCGCGCGGAACTGCTGTTCGACGACGGCATCGCCTACATGGCGAGCCGCGAGGCGGGCAGCGTCGACATCGTGATCGTCGACTCGACCGACCCCGTGGGCCCTGCCGAAGGCCTGTTCAACCGCGCCTTCTACGAATCCTGCTTCCGCGCGCTGCGCGATGACGGGATCCTGGTGCAGCAGTCCGAATCACCGCTCGCGCTGCTGGACCTGGTGCGCGAGATGCGCGGGGAAATGCGCAAGGCCGGGTTCGCCGAGTTCGCGACGCTGCCGTTCCCGCAGCCCTGCTATCCCACCGGCTGGTGGTCCTGCACCCTGGCGCGAAAGGCCGGAGGCTTCGAATTCCGCGAAGGCGACGTGGCCGGCGGCGGGGTCGAGACGCGCTACTACAGCCCCGGGATCCACCGTGGCGCGCTGTCCCTGCCCCCGTTCGTGGCCGCCGCACTCGATTCCTGAGCCCTGCTTGCGCCGACTGCCGGCGTGACCAACAATCGAGGGCGTCCAGGGGGGACGGTCGGCCGGGGTCTGCTTGCGCCGCCATTTGCATGGTTGCCTGTTCGTGTTGCTCGCGTTCGCCGGGCAGGGCAGCGCCGTGGCCGCGCCCGGTGGAGCCGGCGACGCGGCGGCATTCGACGCCCTGCTCGAGCAGCTGGAAGAGCGCGAGCTGCAGACGCTGACCGACGCCCAGGCCGTCATGCGCCTGGACGAACTCGGTGCATTGCGCCCCGAGGGCGACATCCGCCGCGACCTGCGCTATCGCGCCCTGCGTTGCGACTGGACCTATGTCGACGATCCGGACGGACAGCTGGCCCTGGCACTGGAAGGACTGTCCATCGCGCGGGAGACCCGCGACCTGGCGGCGCAGGCGCGGTTCCACTACTGCCATGCCGTCGCCATCGAGACGCTGGGCGCCGACAACGGCGAGATCCTCGATGCCTGGAACGACGGCATCGACGCGGCGCAGCGGTCCGGCGACAAGCGGCTGCTGGCCGATGGCCTCGGCGCGCGCGGCAGCACCCATTCACTGCTCGACGACCAGGCACGCGCCATCCCCGACCTGCTGGCGGCAATCCGGCTCTACCGGCAGTCCGGGCATCCGCTCGATGCGGAATGGCTGTTGCTGGACATCGGCACCAGCTACCGGCGCATGGGTGAGTTCGGCAAGGCGCGCGAGTATCTGTCGCAGAGCGAAGCGTTCGCGGTCGAACAGGGCGACTGGAGCCTGCTGATCGGCAGCCTGATGCAGCAGGCCTACCTCCACGAGGACGACGGCGACATCGCGCAGGCCATGGAGCGGTACGACCGGGCGCTGCAACTCGCCGAAGAACACGACAGTGCCTATGACGTGGCCAGCATCCGCCTGGCACTGTCGTGGCCGGCGATCGTGCAGGGTGAACACCGGCGCGCGTTGCGGCTGGTCGAACAGGCCGAAGCCGGTTTCGCCGAGCTCGGGGACCAGGCCAACCGCGACCTCGTGGCGCTGCGGCGCGCGCAGGCCCATGCGGGTATGGGGCGCCACGCGCTTGCGCTGACCCATTACGCCGACGCCGCCGCGCTGATGGAGCACAGCGGCAACCAGCGTTACCTGGCGATGCTGTACCAGTCGCGGGCACGCAGCCACCAGGCAATGGGGCGCGCGGAACAGGCCTATGCGGACCTGCAGCGGTACTTCGAGATCCAGGAGCGGATCACGGCAGCCGAGCGCAGCCAGCAGGCGCGCCTGCTGCGCGAACAGTTCGACAGCGACCGCCGCGACCTGGAGAACAGCCGCCTGGCCAACGAGACGGCGCTGCGCGAGCGCCAGGTGGCCGCCCTGCTCGAGGCGCGCCGCTGGCAGTGGACCGCGATGGCCCTGGGTGGCGTGCTGGTGCTGGTGCTGGCGGCCCTGGTGGTGCGCCAGCTGGCACGCATGCGTCGCCTGCGCGAGCTGGCGGCCACCGATCCACTCACAGGCGTCGCGAACCGGCGCAGCATCGAGCGCCTGGGCGAAGAAGCCATCGCCGCCGCACGGAGCTCCGGCGAGGGACTGTGCGTGCTGATCCTGGACATCGACCACTTCAAGCAGGTGAACGACAGCTACGGCCACCTCACCGGCGATCGCGCCCTGGCGAAGGTCGCGACCGCGTGCACCGCCGCGCTGCGGCAGTTCGACCAGCTCGGCAGGATCGGCGGCGAGGAGTTCCTGGTCCTGCTGCCCCACACGCGCATGGCGCAGGCGCGCCAGGTCGCCGAGCGCATCCGGTCGACGGTCGAGATGCAGCAGTTCGCGGACATCGACCCGGACCTGCGCCTGAGCGTCAGCATCGGGATCGCCGAGCTCCGCCCGGAGGACAAGGACCTGCAGGCGTTGTGCGAGCGCGCGGACAGCGCGCTCTATGCGGCGAAGGACGGCGGCCGCAACCGGATGGTCGCGGCCGACTGAGCTGTCTGGTCCGTCTCGTCAGCCGGTGACGGGGTTGCCCTGGGCGTAGGCCCAGGCGACGGCCACCAGCAACGCGAAGGCCAGCATGCCGCGGGCCAGGCTCTCGAGCCGGTCGCCAGGTGTCTTGTCGAAGTCCATGGTGTGCACTCCCCGGAGTCGGGGCCATCACACGCCTAAAACCGCTGCACGTCCGGGACAGCGGTCACAGGTCGTCGCGCGGCCGGGCGACGGTCGTCACAAGTCGCGGATATGCGGGGCGCGGGGCCCGCCGGGGATCAGAGCGCGTCGCCGTCCAGCTCGCCCGTGCGGATGCGCACCACCCGGTCCAGGTCCCAGACGAAGATCTTGCCGTCGCCGATCTTGCCGGTGCCGGCGGCCTGCATGATCGCCTCGACCACGACATCGGCCTGGTCGTCCGTCACGGCGACTTCCAGCTTGATCTTGGGCAGGAAATCGACGACGTACTCGGCGCCGCGGTACAGCTCGGTGTGCCCCTTCTGGCGACCGAAGCCTTTCACCTCGGTGGCGGTGATGCCGGCCACGCCGGCGTCGGAGAGCGCCTCGCGCACGTCGTCGAGCTTGAACGGCTTGATGATCGCCATGACCATCTTCATCGCGGGTCTCCGCAGGCTTCCGGGGCTGCGGGCAGGATAACGTGCGGCATCTTCCGATGCGGGGCGGCGACTGCCGCCGACGCCGCCGTTGCACCCGTCGGCCCATACTGTCGTTCCCAGATGCAGGATGCCGCCGCCGCATGATCGACCTCGCCACCATCGACGACCTCGCCCGCCGCCTGAGCGGACTGGTACCACCGGGCTTGCGCGATGGCCGCGACGAACTGCAGCAGAACTTCAAGGCGGTGCTCCAGGCCGGCCTGTCCCGGCTGGACCTGGTGACCCGCGAGGAGTTCGAGGTGCAGCGCGCGGTGCTTCGCCAGACCCGCGAAAAGGTGGAGGCGCTCCAGCGCAAGGTGGACGAGCTGGAAGCGGGCGGCACCGGCGCCGGATCCGCGGGGCGCTGACCGGGCGCCCGGCTCGCCGCCGTGACCCTCGCGCTGGTGCATGGACGCGCCCGCGTCGGCGTGGAGGCCCCCGCCGTGCAGGTGGAGGTGCAGCTGGCCGGCGGCCTGCCGCGCATGTCGATCGTCGGGCTTCCGGCGACGGCCGTGCGCGAAGCCAAGGACCGCGTCCGCGCCGCGATCCGTAGTTCGCAGTTCGAGTTTCCCGCCCGCGCGATCACCGTGAACCTCGCGCCGGCGGACCTGCCCAAGGACGGCGGCCGGTTCGACCTCGCGATCGCGCTCGGGATCCTCGCCGCGAGCGGGCAGGTCCCGCGCGACGCCCTGGCCGGTTGCGAGTTCCATGGCGAGCTGGGCCTGACCGGCGAGTTGCGGGCGGTCGACGGCATCCTCCCGGCGGCGATGGCGGCGGGCCGCATGGGCCGCCGGCTCGTGGTCCCCGCCGCCAACGGCGCGGAGGCCGGGCTGGCGCGCGGCGTGGAAGTCGGCATGGCCCGGACCCTGCTGGAGGTCTGCGCGGCGGTGGCTGGAAGCAGGCCACTGCCGGCGCCTGCGGCTGTTTCCGGTCCCGCAGTGGCGTGCGGGCCCGACCTCGCCGATGTCCGTGGACAGGCACGCGCGCGGCGGGCATTGGAGATCGCGGCCGCAGGCGGGCACCACCTGTTGCTGGTCGGGCCACCCGGCTGCGGCAAGACGCTGCTCGCGTCGCGCCTGCCGGCGCTGCTGCCCCTGGCGTCGGAGGACGAAGCCTTGGAGGCCGCGGCCATCGCTTCGGTGAGTGGCGCGCATGCCGGACGGGGCGGCGTGGATCCGTCCCGCTGGCGACAGCGGCCGTTCCGCGCACCCCACCACACCGCCAGCGCCGTCGCACTGGTCGGCGGCGGCTCGCCACCGCGGCCCGGCGAAGTGTCGCTCGCACACCAGGGAGTGCTGTTCCTGGACGAGCTTCCGGAGTGGAGCCGGCAGGCGCTGGAAGTGCTTCGCGAACCGCTCGAGTCCGGCACGGTGACCATCTCGCGCGCGGCGCGACAGAGTGAATACCCGGCACGGTTCCAGCTGGTCGGTGCGATGAACCCGTGTCCCTGTGGCTGGGCGGGCGATGCCGGCGGGCGATGCCGTTGCCCGGGCGATGCGGTCGCCCGTTACCGCGGGCGTGTGTCCGGCCCGCTGCTGGATCGCATCGACCTGCATGTCGAAGTGCCGCGGCTGCCGCCGTCACAGCTGCGCCCCGATGCCCCCGCGGGCGAATCGAGCGCGGTCGTGCGGGCGCGGGTGGAAGCCGCGCGTGCGATCGGGCTTGCACGCGGCGGCGTGGCCAATGCGCGGCTGGACCACGCCGGGACGCTCACTGCCTGTCGGCTCGGTGCGCCCGACCAGGCCTTGCTGGAACAGGCGATCGACAGGTTGCAATTGTCCGCGCGGTCCATGCAGCGGGTGCTTCGGGTCGCGCGCACCATCGCCGACCTGGCCGGCGAGCCGACCATCGGTACGGCGCACCTCACAGAGGCGCTGGGCTACCGGCAACTGGACCGCGCGATTTCCTGAAGCGCCTTCCGTGGCGGCGCCGAAGGGCGTGCGCGCGTGGATGCGCGCACGCCCGGGAAATCAGGTCCTGGGCGGGCCGAAACCGGTCATCGCCTTGTCGAGCGCGCGCCGCGCTTCCTCGCGCTCCTGGCGGCGCTCGGCGATGGTCGTGCACCGCTTCTCCCGGCGGTGGCTGCCGGTGCGCTGCACCGACTCGCAGACCAGCTGGTTGCCTTCGGCCTTGGTGATGGCGGTGCTGATTTCCTGCAGCAGGTTGAAGGCGGCGACCTGGTCCTTGTCGTCGAGGTCCTGGACGGTCTGCTTGCCTTCGATCATGGCGAGCAGGCGGGACTGGCGCTCGGCCAGGTCAGCGCGCTCGGTCTTGCTCATGCCCTCGAAGATGCCGTCGCCAGCCAGGGCGTCTTCCCGCATCTCGATCTGCTGGGCACGGATCTCGGAGAGGTCGCGGCCCTCGTTGTTGTCGGCTGCGGCGCCGAAGCTGATGGCCAGGCCCATGGCCAGGGCGATGGTGCTGAGTTTCCTGTTCATTCGAAATGTCTTGTTATGGCAGTGGGTAGTGCCCCGAACGTACCGCCCCCGAGGTGCCGTGTCACCTGCTGGAAGTCGTGGGTCGCGGCGGCCGATGCCCGCCTAGTTGTCGCTGCCGAACCCGCACGCACTGCCGCCCTTGAAGCACAGGCCGTTGTAGGCCTTCTCCATGACGTACTTCGAGTCCTCGCGCAGCTGGTCGCGCTGGGCCCTCGTCATGCAGACCTTGGACTTTCGGTGGCTGCCGGTCTTGCGGGTCATCTCGCACACCATCTGCTGCCCTTCGACATGGGTGATGGTCGCGCTGATGGCCTCCAGCAGATTGAACGCCCGGACCTGGTCGGCGTCGTCGAGGTCCTTCACGGTCTGCTTGCCGTCGATGAGGGCCAGCAGTTCGTCCTGGCGGGCCACCAGCTCGAGGCGTTCGGGGTTGCTCATGTCGTCGAACATCCCGTTGCCGGCGGCTGCCGCTGCCCGCAGCTCGACCTGTTGCTCGCGGATATCGGTCAGGTCGCGCCCGGGCGCGTCGTCGGCAGCTGCGCCGAAGCTGGCGGCCATGCAGAGGGCAAACATCATTCCGGCGGCTTTTCGGATGGGTCGCATCACAACGCACTCCCGACAGGGCTGGACGTCGGACCGTACTCCCCTGCATGGGCGGTGTCGACCCGATTGCATGCCAGTGGCCTGGCCCGGCCTGATGGCGCCACGTCCACTACTTATGTATTTCGATGTTCTATAATTCATACAAATACCTGTCCGTGAGGGCTCGTGCCCCGCCCAACCGCACTTTCCCGGAGCGACCCGTTGCGCAACCTGCGGGCCTTCGCCCAGGTGGCCAGGCTGGGCTCGGTCTCGCGGGCGGCGGAGGCGCTGGGCATCAGCCAGCCCGCGGTGACGCTCCAGCTGCAGGCGCTGGCACGCGAGCACGGGGTGGTCCTGCTCGAGCGCAGCGGGAGGCGCCTGGTCCCCACGCCGGCCGGCGAGGCGCTGCTGGCGCTGGCGCGGCCGCTGGTCGACGGCATCGACGGGCTGGGGGCGGCCCTGCAGGCACGCCTGGAGGCACGGTCGCCTGACGCGCTGTCGATCGCCGCAGGAGGCGTCGCCCTGCGCCGGCTGCTGCCGCGCGTGGTCGATGCCTGGACCGGACCGCCCCTCCGGATCGGTCACGCCGGCGGCATCGCGGCGCTCGACCTGTTGCGGGACGGGAGCATCGCCCTTGCCGTCGGCTCGTGGCTCGACGTTCCGGGCGACATCGACTTCATGCCTTTGCTGTACAGCCCGGCGCGGCTGCTGGTGCCGGCCGGACATCCGCTGGCGGCACGCGAACAGCCGTCGCTGGCCGATCTCGCCGGTCACGGCCTGGTGGTGCCGGCCAGTCGCGGCACGTCGCGCCAGCTGGTCGACCTGGCGTATGGCCGCGCCAGCATGCCGTGGGTGGTCGCGCGCGAGGCCGGCGACTGGAACGGCGTGATCGAGCTGGTTGCGCTTGGCCAGGGCATCGCGGTCTCGACCGCGCTCGCCACCGGCGAGGGCGCGGCCAACGAAGATCCGCGCATCCGCGTCCGCCCGCTGCCGGACGTGTTTCCCGCCCGTCCCTACGGCGTCGCCTTGCGGCGCGGCCGTACGCCGGGGGCGGCTGCGCAGGCCTTCATCGATGCGTTGCGCGACAGCGCCGGGTCGATCGCGTCACGGTGGGTCGCGGCGCCGTGAGCCGGCATCAGGGCGTGCCGTGGTGCCGACCCTCCCACGGCCGGTACCACGCACGCAGGCGGGCGATGTCCGCCTCCATGTCCTCGCCGGGCACGAACGGCGGCCCGATGCCGATCACCTTGTCCGGATAGTGGAAATACGCCGGCAGGATCGGAACGCCCGCCTGGCTGGCGATCTTCCAGAAGCCGGTCTTCCAGCGCTCGACGGGCTTGCGGGTCCCCTCCGGCGCGAGTGCGAACCAGAGCGGTCCTTCCGCCGTGCGGATCATCGCCGCGACCTGCCCGACCACGCCGCTCGCGGCACTCCGGTCCACCGCGATCACCCCCATGCGCCGGAGCAGCGGGCCGAGCGGCCACCAGAACAACTGGTGCTTGCCCAACACGGTCAGCTTCAGTCCCATCGCCAGCTTGGCGGCGAAGCCCCAGATGCCGTCCCAGTTGGACGAGTGCGGGACGGCGACCAGCACCAGCTTCGACGTGTCGGGAAACGCGCCGACCATGCGCCATCCGCCCAGCCGCAACACGCTGCGGCCGATCCAGCGGGTCAGGGCGTTGTACGGCACGCGCGGCACCGCAGGCGGCAACGGCAGCACCGGGCCGTCGCGCGCGGGCGTGGGCGGATGGGCAGGGTGCAAGCGTCAGTCCCAGTCGCGCACGGTGCGCGCCTTCTTCAGTTGTCCGCGGCCGCGCTTGTCGTCGACGCGGCGACGCTGCGACGCACGCGTGGGACGCGTCGCCACGCGCGGCTTCGGAACGTGCAGTCCGGCCTCCAGGAACCGCGCGAGCCGGTCGCGCGCGTCCTCGCGGTTGCGCTCCTGCGTGCGGAACCGTTGCGCCGCGATCACCAGCACGCCCTCGCTCGTCATGCGCCGGTCGCGGCGGGCGAGCAGGCGCTCGCGGACCGCATCGGGCAGCGACGGGGAGTTGGCGACGTCGAACCGCAACTCGACCGCCGTCGCCACCTTGTTGACGTTCTGCCCGCCCGGCCCGCTGGCACGCACGAAGCGCTCCACCAGTTCCGACTCGGGGATCGACAGGGGCCCGACCTCGATCATGGCGCCGATTCTAAGGGCCCCCCGAACAGCGCGAGTGCCCGCGCGAACCCGGCGTCGGGCGGGGCGTCGACCTCG
>CAMPJU010000032.1 GCA_946886995.1 uncultured Lysobacteraceae bacterium | reverse complement strand
CGTTGCTGGCGGTGTGCTTCATCTGGCTCGGCAAGATCGGCGCCGGCCCGGGCACGGACCCGGTCGAGACGATCATCGGCCGCGTCCTGACGTTCCTGTACTTCGCCTTCTTCATCACCATGCCGCTGTGGACCAAGCTCGACAGGACCAAGCCGGTGCCGGACCGGGTGACCACCCATGACTAAGAAGCTCCTGGTCTTCGTGGCCGGCATGCTCGTCTCGCTCCAGGCGCTCGCCGCCGGCGGCGGCAACCTGCAGCAGGCGGGCAACGACCTGGGCGACCAGGCTTCGCTGCAGCGTGGTGCCGCGCTGTACATGAACTACTGCTCGGGCTGCCACGCGCTCAAGTACGTGCGCTATTCGCGCATCGCCAACGACCTCGGCCTGACCGAGGAGCAGGTGCAGGACTCGCTGAACTTCACGGGTGCGAAGTTCGGCGAGCAGATCCATGTCGCGATGGCGCCGGAAGACGCCCAGGAATGGTTCGGCCAGGTGCCGCCCGACCTGAGCCTGGTCTCCCGCGTCCGCGGCAGCGACTGGATCTACACCTATCTCAAATCCTTCTACCTGGACGACACCCGTCCGCTGGGCTGGAACAACACGCTGTTCCCGAACGCCTCGATGCCCAACCCGCTGTGGATGATGCAGGGGTTGCAGCGCGCCGAATTCGGTCCGCTGGACGAGGCGACCGGCGAGCGGCCCGTGGAGCGGCTGGTCATCGCCGAACCGGGCAACGTCGATCCCGCCCGGTACGACCAGGCGGTCCGCGACATCACGAATTTCCTCGAGTACGTCGGCGAGCCGGCCGCGCTCAAACGCCATGAACTGGGCGTCTGGGTGATCCTGTTCCTGGCGTTCTTCACGTTCCTCGCGTGGTTGCTGAAGAAAGAATACTGGCGCGACGTGCACTGATCCGCTCCGGCCGGCACGGCGGGGGATCGTGACGCAGGGACGGGCTCGAGGGTCCGCGGCGACCGCGTGCAAGGTGTGCGCGGCGCCTGTCGACCGGCGGTTTCCGGTCGGGGGAGCGATCCATGATGGCCACGAGTCCGCGCATGCGTAACGCACTGACCCTGTTCTCTGCCGAAGATTGCGTGCTCTGCCACCGGGTACGCCTGGTGCTGGCCGCGAAAGGCGTCACCTACGACCTGATCCCGGTCGACCCGCAGAACCCGCCCGAGGACCTGATCGACCTCAATCCGTACCACTCGGTGCCGACCCTGGTCGAGCGCGAGCTGGTGCTGTACGCGGCATCGGTCGTCACCGAATACCTGGACGAACGCTACCCGCATCCCCCGCTGATGCCGGTCGATCCGCTGTCGCGCGCGCGCCTGCGCCTGGCGATGTTGCGGCTCGAGCACGACTGGGTGCCGCAGGTACAGGCCGTCCAGCTGGGGAACAAGGCCCAGGCCGATGCGGGCCGCAAGCGGCTGCGCGAATTGCTGACCGCATCCGTGCCGCTGTTCAAGGCCAGCAAGTTCTTCCTCAATCCCGAGATGAGCCTGGCCGACTGCGCCATGGCGCCGATCATCTGGCGGCTGGACGCGCTCGACATCCCGCTGCCGAAGGAAGGCGGAAAGGCGATCGAGGACTACGGCAACCGGATCTTCCGCAACCCCGGCTTCGTGCGCAGCCTGACCGATGCCGAGAAGAAGCTGCGCGAGATCCCGGCCTGACCCGCCGATGTCCGACGAGGCGCCCCCACAGCGCATGACCAGCCACCGCCCGTACCTGCTGCGGGCGCTGAACCAGTGGATCGCCGACAACGGCATGACCCCGCACCTGCTGGTCGACGCGACGCTGCCCGGCGTCCAGGTGCCGCCCCAGGCCGTGCACGAGGGGAAGGTGGTGCTCAACATCGCCGACCGTGCCGTGACCCGGCTGTCGATCGACAACGAGTGGATCGGATTCACCGCCCGGTTCGGCGGCGTCAGCCAGCCGGTGCTGGTGCCGATGGGTGCGGTGCTGGCGATCTATGCACGGGAGACGGGGCAGGGGATGGCGCTTCCCGACGATCCGCAGGCGACCAGTCCCGGCGAGGGTCCCGAGCCGCCGGCGCCGCCGGACGACGGCGCCCCGCGGCGGAGCCACCTGCGGGTGGTCAAGTAACTTCGGCTTCGATCCGGCCCGAGGCAGGGGCGACCGGCCCGCTGAACCCGACCATCCGCGACCCGTGGAGCACCAGGCGCCCGACGTGGCGGTCGGCGCCGTCGCGGGAATACTCGAAGCGGAAGGTCCGTTCGAGCCCCAGCCAGCCGTTCGCATGCCGGCGCAGCCTGAGGCCGGTGGCATGGACCGTCTGGTCGAGCAGTTGCACCCCGGCGGAGCGGCAGGCCGACCGCCCCACGGCCTCGGCGCGTTCGGCCGCGGCGCGACCGGCGCTCCAGAATGCGAACGCGGCCCCAGAAACCACCATCAGGATCAGTAGAGTCGGCATGGACAGGAATGTGGGCGGCGAATGCCCGCAACGCAAGGACTCCCCACGATGAAACTGGTCTTCCCCGGCGGTGAACACCCGCAGGTCCTGCTTGGTCCGGGCGTCAACCGGGTCGGCTCGGATCCCGCGGCCAACATCGTGCTCGACGCGCCCGGCGTCCGGCCGAGCCATTGCGAGCTGCACGTCACCGCCGGCGGCGTGATGCTGCAGGTCCCGCCAGGGACCAGCGTCGGCGTGAACGGCCATCGCGTGGACGGACTGATCGCGCTGCGTCCCGGCGACAGCGTCGAGTTCGACCAGGTCACTGCCCGGCTGGCGTCGATGGACGCCGTGGCCCCGCGCCCGCATGACGCGGCAGGCGCGCGCCAGGTCCCGGCGCCCGCCAACGACGACCCGGGTGCGACGGCCGTGCATCCGGTGCTCCCGAGGTTCGTCCTGCGCGGGGTGTCCGACGTGGCGTTCGGTCGCAGCTACCCGCTCGTGGGGCCGGTGGTGGTGGGGCGCGCACCCGATTGCGGGCTGTGCCTGGATGCCGGCGGACTCTCGCGGCAGCACGCGCGGCTGGTGCCGGGCGAGGAAGGCGTGCTGGTCGAGGACCTGGGGTCGACCAATGGCAGCTTCGTCAATGGCCAGCGGGTGCAACGCGCTGTGGCGCGGCCGGGCGACGAGATCGGATTCGACAGGATGCGGTTCCGGCTGGTCGCGCCGGGCCGGCCTGCCGCGGCGCCGGCGGCGACCCCGGCCAGGGACGCGGCAGTCCCGTCCCCGTGGTGGTGGGTGGCGATCGCCGCCGCTGCGATTGCCAGCGTCTGGGCCCTCGCGCTCCTGCGCTGAAACGCGCTACGTCGTCGGAGGCGGGCCGAGCTTCATCGACAGGTCGATCGCACGCACGTGCTTGGTGAGCGCGCCGATCGAGATGTAGTCCACGCCGTCGTCCGCGATCGCACGCAAGCCGTCCAGGCCCACGCCACCCGACACCTCCAGCGGGATCCTGCCGTTCCAGGGGGCGCCGCGCGCGATCCGCACGGCCTCCCGCCGCATCGCAGGCGCGAAGTCGTCCACCAGGATGCGCTCGCAACCCGCGGCAAGTGCTTCTTCCAGCTGCGCGATCGTCTCCACCTCGACGATCAGCGGGAGGGCCGGCTGCGATGCGCGCGCCGCGGCCACGGCCCGGGCGATCGACCCCGCCGCGCGCACGTGGTTTTCCTTCAGCATCACCGTGTCGTGCAGCCCCATGCGGTGGTTGGTCCCGCCTCCCGTGCGCACCGCGTACTTCTGCGCGTGGCGCAGGCCGGGAATGGTCTTGCGGGTATCCAGGATCCGGGTGCCGGTGCCGGCCACGGCGGCGACGTGCGCGGCAGTCGTGGTCGCCGTCGCCGAAAGCGTCTGCATGAAGTTCAGCGCGGTCCGCTCGGCGGTGACCAGGGCCCGGGCGCGGCCGCGCAGGGTGGCGAGCACGGTGCCGGCCGTCACGTGGTCGCCCTCGGCGACGCGCCAGTCGATGCGCGCGTCGGGGTCCAGTGCGCGGACGCAGGCGTCGAACCACGGCCGGCCACAGACCACGGCCGGTTCCTTGCACAGCAGGTACGCGTCGTCGGTCGTGTCCGGCAGCAGCGCGGCGGTCACGTCGCCGCTGCCCACGTCCTCCGCGAGTGCGCGGGCCACGTCGCCGGCGACGACCGCGGGATCGGGTGCCACGGGGCTCATCCCTTCGGACTCATGCCTTAGGAAAGCCGGCCACCTGTCCCGTGGCGATGCCTTCCTCGACCAGCAGCACCGGGATGCCGTCGTCCACGCGGTAGGCCAGCTTGCGGTCCCGGGTGACCAGGGCTTCGCGCAGGGGGTCGGCCTGGGGCGTCCCGTCGACCCTGTGGACACCGCCGGCGAGGATCGCGGCATTGAGCGCGTCCAGGCCGCGCGACTCCAGCACCGCCAGCGGTTGCCGCGTGGCGGGGCAGGCGAGGATGTCCAGCAACTTCCGGTCCATGCGTGTGTCCGAGCGCGGGGTCGGTAGAATACCGTTTTGACGCTGGAAGGCAGGACACATGGCCGCCAAGCCAACCGTCGGCATCGTGATGGGGTCGCGCTCGGACTGGGACACGATGCAACACGCCGCCTCCCGGCTCGAAGCGCTGGGGATCCCGCACGAGGTGCGCGTGGTGTCGGCGCACCGCACGCCCGATGCCCTGTTCGAATACGCCGCGACCGCGCGCGACCGCGGGTTGCGGGCGATCATCGCGGGCGCCGGTGGCGCGGCGCACCTGCCGGGCATGCTCGCGGCCAAGACCACCGTCCCGGTGCTCGGCGTGCCGGTGCAGAGCAAGGCGCTCAACGGGATGGATTCGCTGCTCTCGATCGTGCAGATGCCCGCCGGCGTGCCGGTGGCGACCTTCGCGATCGGAAATGCCGGTGCCGCCAATGCCGCGCTGTTCGCCGCCGCGCTGCTGGCCGCGGACGACACGACGGTCCGCGATGCGCTCGATGCGTTCCGCGCGCGGCAGACCGAGGACGTGGCCGCCAACCCCGATCCGCGGGCCTGAGGCGGGAAGGATGGACACGCAGCGCCCCTTGACGGTCGGCATCCTCGGCGGCGGCCAGCTCGCGCGGATGCTCGCCCTGTCGGGGGCACCGCTCGGCCTCCGCTTCCTGGTCATGGACACTGTCGCCGATGCGTGCGCGGGACAGTTTGCGCCGATGGTGGTGGGCGACTGGCGCGACGAGTCAGCGCTCGCGCGCTTCGCCTCGCAGGTCGATGTCGCCACCTTCGATTTCGAGAACGTGCCGGCCGAATCGGCGCGCTGGCTGGCGGAACGCATCCCGGTGTTCCCGAGCCCGCAGGCGCTCGCCGTGGCGCAGGACCGGCTGGCCGAGAAACGCCTGTTCACTGAACTCGGCATCCCGGTGCCGCCCTACGAGCCGGTCGATTCGCGCGAGGACCTGGTGGCCGCGGTCGCGCGCATCGGCGCGCCGTGCATCCTCAAGACCCGGCGCCTCGGGTACGACGGCAAGGGCCAGCACCGGCTGCGGGGCGGATCCGCCAAGGACATCGATGCCGCCTGGTCGGCGCTGGGCGCGCAGGCACCGAAGGTCGGGCTGATCCTGGAGGCCTTCGTTCCGTTCGACCGGGAAATGAGCGTGGTCGCGGTGCGCGGTCGCGACGGCGAATTCCGCGCCTGGCCCCTGACCGAGAACTGGCATGTCGACGGCGTGCTGTCGGCGAGCCTGGCACCCACGACCGTCGACGCCGGCCTGGCGGGGACGGCGATCGCCCACGCCAGGACGCTCGCCGAGGCGATGGACTACGTGGGCGTGTTCGCGCTCGAACTGTTCTGCCGGGACGGCACGCTGCTGGCCAACGAACTGGCCCCGCGAGTGCACAACTCCGGTCACTGGACCATCGAAGGCAGCGAGACCAGCCAGTTCCAGAACCACTTGCGCGCGGTGCTCGGCTTGCCGCTCGGCGACACCCGCATGGTCGGGAGTGCCTGCATGCTGAACTGGATCGGGGAGATGCCGGGCCCGGCACCGGTGCTGTCCGAGCCGGGTGGCCACTGGCACGACTACGGCAAGGCCGCCCGCCCGGGGCGAAAGGTGGGCCACGCCACGGTGCGTGCGGACTCGCCCGCCGCGTTGGCGGCCGCGCTCCGATCCATCGGCACCGCGCTCGGCCGCGAAGCCCAGGTCGCCCCGGCCATCGCGCGCCTGCGCGGCTGACGCGTCACTTCATGTTCGACGCGACGAAGTCCCAGTTCACCAGGTTCCAGAACGATTCGACGTACTTCGGGCGCGCGTTGCGGTAGTCGACGTAGTAGGCGTGTTCCCACACGTCGCACGTCATCAGCGGCGTGTCGTCGCCGGTGAGGGGGTTGTTGGCGTTGGAGGTGCTGACGATCGCGAGCGCGCCGTCGGGACGCTGCACCAGCCAGGCCCAGCCCGAACCGAAGGTCTTGACCGCGGTCTCGCCGAACTGCTCCTTGAACTTCGCGAAGTCGCCGAAGGCCTTGCCGATCGCGTCGGCCAGCGCGCCGGTCGGCTCGCCACCGGCATTGGGCGCCATGCAGTTCCAGTAGAAGGTGTGGTTCCAGACCTGCGCGGCGTTGTTGAAGACGCCGCCCTGCGACTTGCGGATGATCTCCACCAGGTCCATGTCGGCGAACTCGGTGCCCTCGATCAGCTTGTTGAGGTTGTCGACGTAGGCCTTGTGGTGCTTGCCGTGGTGGAAGTCGAGCGTCTCGGCCGAGATGTGCGGCTCCAGCGCGCTGCGGTCGTAGGGCAGGGGGGGCAGTTCGAACGCCATGGCAATGTCCTTCTGGCTGGGGATTACAATGGGCGATTGTATCCCCACGTCCCGTCACGCCACTGTCCACGGCGTGGCGGCGACCCGTTCCAGGAGCGTTTCCATGGCCGTGTTGCAACGGATCCAGGCCGAAGTCGAAGGCCATCCGATCGTCCTCTTCATGAAGGGCACCCCGCAGTTCCCGATGTGCGGGTTCTCCAGCCGCACGGTGCAGGCGCTCCAGGCCGCGGGCGCGAGCCGGCTGCACACGGTCAACGTGCTCGAGGAGCCGGAGATCCGCGCCAACCTGCCGCGCTTCTCCAACTGGCCGACGTTCCCGCAGCTGTTCGTCAACGGCGAACTGATCGGTGGCTGCGACATCACCCTGGAGCTGGCCGAGTCCGGCGAGCTCGAACGCATCATCGCCGAGGCGCAGAAGGCGTGAACCAGGACGGCCACGCTCTCGAAGGGTGCGTGGTGCTGGTGACCGGCGCGCACGGCGGCCTGGGAAGCGCGGCTGCCCAGGCCTGCGCGGCGGCGGGCGCCACCGTCGTGCTCCTCGGCCGCAAGGTGCCGAAGCTCAACCGGGTGCACGACGCGATCGTCGCGCGCGGCGCGCCCGCGCCATTGCTCTACCCGATGGACCTGGAGGGCGCGTCGCCCGACGACCACCTGGCGCTCGCCGGCCGGCTCGGTGACGAGTTCGGCCGGCTCGACGGGCTGCTGCACTGCGCGGCGTCGTTCGCGGGGCTCACCCCGCTGGAGCAGACCGATCCGGCGGCGCTCGCGCGCGCGATCCACGTCAACCTGACCGCGCCGCTGTGGCTGACGCAGGCGTGCCTGCCGCTGCTGCGGCGCGCGCCCGATGGCGCCGTCGTCTTCGCCGTCGACGATCCCGCACGGGTGGGTCGTGCGTTCTGGGGCGGCTACGGCCTTGCGCACCTGGGGCTGGACGGGCTGGTGCCGATGCTGCAGGCCGAGCTGGGTGACGCCGTCCGGGTCTCGGGCATCCGTCCCGGGCCGATGCGGACGCCGCTGCGCGCCAGGGCCTATGTGGAAGCGGACGACAGGGTGGCCCGCGACCCGGCCGGGTACGCGGGTGCCTGCGTGGAGCTGCTGTCCTCCGCGGGGGCCGGCCGGCGCGGGCAGGTGTGGAGCCCGGTGGCCGGCGAGGCGGCGGTCGCATGACCGTCGCGTCGGCCGCGCTGCTGCTGTTCCTGATCCTGGATCCGCTGGGCAACATCCCGGTGTTCCTCAGCATCCTGCGCCGGCTGCCGCCGCGCCGGCAGCGGATCGTCATCGCGCGCGAGCTGCTGATCGCACTCGGCGTGCTGATGCTGTTCCTGTGGGGCGGGCAGTACGTGCTCGAGGCGATGCACCTGCGACAGGAGTCCGTGTCCATCGCCGGCGGCATCGTCCTGTTCCTGATCGGCCTGCGGATGATCTTCCCGCCACCCGAGGGCCTGATGGGGGAGTTGCCCGAGGGCGAGCCCTTCATCGTGCCGCTGGCGATCCCGATGGTGGCCGGACCCTCCGGCATGGCCGCGGTGATGCTGATGGGCAGCCAGGAGCCCGGCCGCATGGGCGACTGGAGCCTGGCGCTGATGATCGCCTGGGGCCTGACCGCCGCGATCCTGTTCTCGGCCACCTACCTCTACCGATGGCTCGGGACCCGGGTGCTGATGGCGATCGAGCGACTGATGGGCATGCTGCTGGTGGCGCTGTCGGTGCAGATGCTGCTCGACGGGGTGGGGACCTACCTCGCGGGAACCTAGGCCCCCTCCCGGGCCATCGGGGAATGCCCCGTGAGCGTGTCTCCGAACTGCCACACACGGTCTTTACGCTGTTAAACTGGTGTTAACCAGCAGGCCGCCATGGCTGCCAGGGGACCCCCATTCGCAACACCTGTCGGCTGGCGGACACGCGTGTCCGGCCGGCGCACTGCATCCAGCCGTTTCCTTCCTGCACCGCTTCCTGCATGAGGCCTCTCGCCATGACCCATCGCAAACCCGTCCGGATGTCCCGGCTCACCCTCGGCCTGCTGGCCGCCCTGGCGGCAGCGCCCGCCTTCGCGCAGAGCACGTCGTCCGGCCTCAACGGCATGGTCACCGACAGTTCCGGCCAGCCCGTCGTGGGTGCCGAGGTCGTGATCACGCACGTCGAGTCCGGCACGACCAGCCGCGCGACCACCGATGCCAGCGGTCGCTACAACGCGCGCGGCCTGCGCGTCGGCGGTCCGTACAACATCACCGTCACCAAGACCGGCGCCGGCACGGACACCGAGGAAGGCGTCTACCTGGAACTGAACCAGGTCAGCACCGTCGACGCGCAGCTGGCCACGGCGGACGCGGTCGACCTCGCGCGGGTCCAGGTGACCGCGTCGCGCCTGCTCGACACCTTCAATTCGGACAACAAGGGCGTCGGCACCTCGGTCAGCGGCCGCCAGCTGGAGATCACCCCGCAGGCGAACCGCTCGCTCGACGACATCGCCCGCCTCGACCCGCGCATCCAGGTGATCGACGCCGGCAACGGTTCGATCTCGGTGGCCGGCGTCAACAACCGCTTCAACAACATCACCGTCGACGGCATGAGCCAGGGCGACCCGTTCGGCCTGAACGCCAACGGCATGCCGTACACCGGCACCCCGATCTCGGTCGACACCATCGCCGCGTACGACCTGAAGGTCTCCGACTACGACGTCGCCTCCGACACCGTCGGCGCCACCGTCAACGCGGTCACCAAGTCGGGCACCAACGAGTTCCACGGCTCGGTGTACTACGCGATCCGCGACGCCGACTGGATGGGCGACATCGACGGCCAGGAATACGGCGGCTTCGAAAAGGACGAGACCCAGGGCTTCACCATCGGTGGCCCGATCCTCACGGACCGGTTGTTCTTCTTCGCCGGTTATGAAGAGCAGACGATCGAGAACTTCGGCGGCGCGTCCAACTCCGACGGCCTGGCCAACGGCGACGTCACCCAGGCCGACATCGACCAGGCGATCGCCATCGCGACCGACCTGGGCCTGCAGCCGGGCGTGTACGGGTCCACCGGCAGCAACCTGGACAACAAGCGCTACCTGGCCAAGATCGACTGGAACATCAGCGACTGGCACCGCGCCAGCCTGACCTACCAGCAGACCGAGGAGTTCCAGCCGCGCCCGTACGACGCGTTCTCGGACACGATCGTGCTGTCCAGCCACTGGTACAACGTCGACAACATCACCAAGAACACC
>CAMPJU010000031.1 GCA_946886995.1 uncultured Lysobacteraceae bacterium | reverse complement strand
GACGCGCCGCGAATCCTGCTCACCCTGCCCGAGCAGCCGATCCCGCTCGATGCCGATCCCGTGCGGCTCGCGCAGGTGTTCGGGAACCTCCTGAACAACGCCATCCGCTACGGCAAGCCCGGAGGCACGGTGGAAGTCGCCGCGCGACACGACGGCAACGAGGCGGTCGCCGCCGTGCTGGACGACGGGGACGGTATCGAGCCCGAGTTGCTGCCGAGGATCTTCGAGCTGTTCTCGCAGGGACGGCGGAGCGAGCACCGCTTGCACGATGGCCTGGGGATCGGGCTGGCCCTCGTCCACCAGCTCGTGGTGATGCACGGCGGCAGCGTCACCGGGCACAGCGAGGGCAAGGGCAAGGGGGCGGAATTCGTCGTTCGCCTGCCGCTCTCGGACGCGTCCAGCCATCCCGCGCCCGCATCTCCCCAGGCGAACGCACCCGTCGACGGCGACGCCCCGCGGCTGAAGGTGCTGGTGGTCGACGACAACCGCGACGCGGCCCAGTCCATGGCCATGCTGCTGGAGGCCATGGACGTCGATGTCGCCGTTGCCCACGCCGGCGAGGAGGCGCTCGACGAGGCGACGCGCTTCCACCCCGACCTCGCGCTGCTGGACATCGGCATGCCGGGCATGGATGGCTACACATTGGCGCGGCACCTGCGCGAACGCACGGTCCACGGCGGGATGGTGCTCGCGGCGATGACCGGGTGGGGCGAAGAGCGCGACCGGCAGCGCGCGCGCGAAGCCGGGTTCGACCATCACTTCAGCAAGCCGGCGGACATCCGCGTGCTCGGGGAACTGCTGGACGAGATCCGCCGCAGCCTCTAGCAACGCGGGCGAGCGGTCAGGCCGCCATCCGGTGTTCGTAGTAGGGGCGTGCCCGGTCGTCCAGGATCGCGTACGACTCCGCCAGGTCTCCCGAGGGCCTCAGCCATGCGTCCAGGTGCGCCGGCTTGACCGGGATGATGCAGCGGTCGTGCCCGGCCGCCGCGACTTCGGGCGGGGGCTCGTCGGTGATCGCCGCGAACGACAGCAACGGATCCGATCCGCTGCCCGCCGGCGGCTCCCATCGCGACCACAGGCAGGCCACCAGCATGTCCTGCATGGGCTCGGGCCGGAATTCGAGCACCACGTTGCTCCCGGCACGCTCGACGTTCTCGAAGAACGCGTTGAGCACCACGATGCCGTGGCTGGCGCCGAACTGCGACTTCCAGAAGCCCTCCAGGTTGTCGCGCCGGGCGTTGTAGGTGCCGGGATACCTGCGGTCATGCGTTTCCGGCTTGCCGGCCGGGCGGCACTGGTAGCGCATGGGCCTGAGCTGACGCCGGCCGCCCTCCTCCACCAGGACCGGGGCATGCCAGCCCGGGAAGATCCGTGCATCGTCCGGGGAAAGCGCAGTACGCCTGAGGGCGGCGAGCTTGCCGAGGGCCCATTGCACCTTGTTCGTGGCGATGCGCCTGCTTTCGGCGGCGGCCTTCGTGTGCTTCTGCTGCAACTTGCGCTCCGCGTCCGCCAGGCGCTTGCGCTGGCCGAAGAGCAGCTGTTCCAGGCGCGCGGCTTCGGCCCGGTCGAACGCGGCAACCAGGTCCGCGATGCGCCGCTCATCCGCCGTGGCCGGCGCCGCGAACAGCGCGTCCATCGCGCGCGGGATCCGGTGTTTCGCGCCCTCGCTGCGCTCCCAGTACAGGCGCATGAACGAATCGATGTCGATCCGGGTACCGGTGTCGCGCAGGAACTGGCGATAGTCGGCCTTGAGCTGGGCGGAATAGCACATGGGGGTCGGCCGATGGGCAGGCCCGTCGATTATTGCGCGGGCGGCGGTTCCCGCGGATGGCCCATACAATCGGCCCCATGACCCAGGGTACCCAGCACGCCACCGACGACCCGCGGAACGATTCGATCCTCATCTCCGTCAACGGATCCCTCGTTCCGCGCGCCCAGGCCACCGTCTCTGTCTTCGATTCGGGCTTCGTCCTCGGCGACGGCGTCTGGGAAGGCTTCCGCATCGTCGACGGCCATCCCGCGTTCCTCGAGGCCCACCTGGACCGGCTCTACGAGGGCGCCAAGGCGCTGATGATCGACCTGGGCCTGGACCGGGCCGCCCTGACCCGCCGCATCCACGACGTCCTCGACGCGAACGGCATGTCCGGCGACGACGCCGTCCACGTACGCCTGATGGCCAGCCGCGGGGTGCGGCGCACGCCGTACCAGGACCCTCGGGTCACCGAGGGCAAGGCGACCATCGTGATCATCGCGGAATACAAGGCGGCGTCGCCGGCCAGCGCCGCGCGTGGCGTTTCGCTGCACACGGTCCACGTGCGGCGCGGGTTCCCGGACGTGCAGGACCCGAAGCTCAACTCGCACAGCAAGCTCAACTGCATCACCGCCTGCATCCAGGCCACCCAGGCCGGCGCGGACGAAGCGCTGATGCTGGACCCGCACGGGTTCGTCGCCACGTGCAATTCGACCCATTTCTTCATCGTCCGCAAGGGCGAGGTCTGGACCTCCACCGGCCAGTACTGCCTGGGCGGCATCACGCGTGGCAACGTCATCCGCCTCTGTCGCGATGCCGGGATCCCGGTGTTCGAGAAAGCCTTCAGCCTGACGGACGTGTACGGCGCGGACGAGGCGTTCGTCACCGGGACGTTCGCCGGCGTGGTGCCGGTGCACACCGTCGACGGGCGCTGGATCGGCGGCGATGCGTTGACCGGCACGCCGGCCGACGACAACCGCGGCCCGATGGTGCGGCGCCTGCAGGACCTCTACCGCGACCTGGTCCGCCGCGACGTCGAAGGCCGCAAGCGCCCGTGACCGTGCGGATCGCGATGTGGTCCGGCCCGCGCAACATCTCCACCGCGATGATGCGGGCGTGGGAGAACCGCGGCGACTGCGCGGTGAGCGACGAGCCGCTGTACGCGCACTACCTCGCGCACACCGGGCTCGACCATCCCGGCGCGGACGAAGTGATCGCGGCGGGCGAGACGGACTGGCGTCGGGTGGTCGACGCCCTGCTCGGCCCCGCGCCCGATGCCCGGCCGGTGTGGTACCAGAAGCACATGGCCCACCACCTGCTGCCGCACATCGATCGCGGCTGGATCAACGGGTTGCGCAACGTGCTGCTCATCCGCGATCCGCGCGAGGTGGTGGCGAGCTACGTCAAGTCGCGCGCGGACGTGACGCCCACGGACATCGGACTTCCACAGCAGGCCGCGCTGTACGACGCACTGTGCGCTGCCGGCGAGCCACCGCCGGTCATCGATGCGGGTGATTTCCTGCGCGCGCCCGGAGCCTTCCTGTGCGCGCTGTGCGACTGGCTCGGGATCGCGTTCACCGATCGCATGCTGCACTGGCCCGCGGGGCCCCGCGACAGCGACGGTGCGTGGGCACCGCACTGGTATGCGCGGGTGTGCGCGTCCACCGGTTTCGAGCCACCCGGCGCCCGCGCGAAGCCCTCGCTTTCCGGCGCGGCCGCGGAAGTCGCCGAAGCCTGCATGCCGCACTACACGCGCCTGCATGCTTCTCGCCTGGTGGTCGACCCGACGCGCTAGCGACCGGGCCGACGGGACGCCGCCGGACGGTTCAGGCCCAGGGATCCTGCAGCACGATGTTCGCGTCGCGGTCCGGGCCGGTGCTGACGATGGCGACCGGGCACCCGGCCAGCTCCTCCAGCGCACGCAGGTAGGCGCGCGCGGCCGGCGGCAGCCGGTCCCATTCGGTGATGCCGTGGGTGGATTCCTCCCAGCCCGGGAACTCCAGGTACACCGGCGTGCACTCGTCCCAGCCACCGGCGTCCAGCGGCGCGTACTCGGTGCGCTTGCCGCGGTATTCGTAGGCGATGCAGATCTTCAGCTTCTCCATGCCGTCCAGCACGTCGAGCTTGGTGATGCACAGGCCGCTGATGCCGTTGATGGCCACCGCGCGCTTGAGCGCCACGATGTCCATCCAGCCGCAGCGGCGCGGGCGGCCGGTGGTGGCGCCGTACTCCTGGCCGCGGTCGCGCAGGCCCTGGCCGATGGCATCGTCCAGTTCGGTCGGGAACGGCCCGCCACCCACGCGCGTGGCGTAGGCCTTGGCGATGCCGAGCACGTAGTCGATCGCATCGGCGCCCACGCCGGCACCGGCCAACGCGCCACCGATGGTCGTGTTGGACGAGGTGACGTACGGGTAGGTGCCGTGGTCGATGTCCAGCAGCGAACCCTGCGCGCCCTCGAACAGCACGCGCTTGCCCTGCTTGCGCAAGTCGTGGCAGATGCCCGCCACGTCCGACTTCATCGGCTCGACGTACTCGCCGAAGGCCAGCGCCTCGTCCAGCGTCTGCTGGTAGTCGATGGCGTCGGTGCCCAGGTAATTGGTCAGCACGAAGTTGTGGTAGTCCAGCGCGTTGCGCAGGGTCTCGGCCAGCTGCTGCGGGTAATGCAGGTCCGCGACGCGGATGCCGCGGCGCGCCACCTTGTCCTCGTACGCAGGCCCGATGCCGCGGCCGGTGGTGCCGATGGCCTTGCCGCCGGCCTTCTTCTCGCGCGCCTGGTCCAGGGCGATGTGGTACGGCATGATCACCGGCGTCGCGGGGCTGATCTTCAGCCGGCTGCGCACCTCGACGCCGTTGGCCTCGAGTTCGGCGATCTCCTTCTGCAGCGCGCCCGGGTGCAGCACCACGCCATTGCCGATCAGGCACAGCGCGTCGTCGCGCAGGATGCCGGACGGAATCAGGTGCAGCACGGTCTTCTTGCCGCCGATGACCAGCGTGTGGCCGGCGTTGTGGCCGCCCTGGAAGCGCACCACGGCGCCGATGTCCTGCGTCAGCAGGTCGACGATCTTGCCCTTGCCTTCATCGCCCCACTGGGCACCCAGCACCACCACCGACTGACCCATGACCCGCTCCTGTGCGCACGGAAAAAGCCGGCGGGGAAGGCCCCCGGCCGGCTTTTGTGCATTCTCCCGGTTTTGGGGCCCGGAGGCCAGCCTCAGCGGGCGTCCTTGAAGTACTCCAGGAACTCGTCGTCCTCCGCCAGCACCACCACGCCCTGCCCGTCCGCGAACGCCTCGCGGTACGCCTGCAGGCTGCGGTGGAAGGCGTAGAAGGCCGGGTCGTCGCCGTAGGCGCCGGCGTAGATGCGGGCGGCATCGGCATCGCCGGCACCCCGCAGCCGCGCCGCGTCGCGCTCGGCCTCGGCCAGGACCACCGTGCGTTCACGATCGGCCTCCGCGCGGATGGTCTGCGCGGCCTCCTCGCCTTCGGCACGCAGGGCGCTGGCGACCTGCTGGCGCTGCGCCCGCATGCGCCGGTAGACGTCCTGGATGACCTGGCTGTCGGTCGGCAGGTCGATGCGCTTGATCCGGAGGTCGACGATCCTCACACCGACGGTGGATGCGCCCCGGTTGATCGCCTCCAGCTGCTCGGTGATCAGCTCGCTGCGGTTGCCGGACACGACCTCGGTCAGCGTGCGCGCATTGATCTCGTTGCGCAGCGAGTCCTTGATGATCGGCGCCAGGCGCTGCACGGCGACCGTCTCGTCGCCGCCGGTGGCGCGATAGAACTGGCCGACGTCCTCGATCATGCCGATCGCGAAGAAGTCGACGCTGACGTCCTTGCGCTCGGACGTCAGGTAGCGCTCCGGCTCGGCATCGAGCACCTGCAGGCGGCGGTCGAACTTGAAGACCGTCTCGATCAGCGGGTACTTCACGTGCAGGCCCGGGCCGGCAGTGCGCGCGACGCGCCCGAACTTCAGGACCATCGCGGTCTCGCCCTCGCGCACGACGTAGGTCGAGCCGAGCAGCAGGAACGCCGCGACGACGGCGAGTGCGATCCAGACAGTGCGGCTCATCGCAGCGGCTCCGAATTGGTACGGGGCTGGCGCGGCGGGCGCGGCAGGCCGTTGGTGTCGGCCGCGCCCGTTTCCGGCACGACCACGTCGGGCGGGACCACCGGCGGCGCGCTGCCCGCGCTGGCGGACTGGCCGCCCGCACCCGGCATCGGCACGTAGATCAGCTGGCGCGAATCGGCGCCGACGACCTTGCGGTTCTCGGCCAGCACCTGCTCCAGCGTCTGCAGCCACAGCCGCTTGCGGGTGACCTCGGGCGCGGCCTGGTACTCGTCGAGCAGCAACGAGAACCGCGCGGCCTCACCGGTGGCCTGCGCGACGACCGCGGCCTGGTAGCCCTCGGCGGCGGTGCGCACGCGCGCGGCCGCACCACGGGCTTCGGGCACGACCTTCGCGGCGTAGGCCTCGGCTTCGCTGATCAGGCGGTCCTTGTCCTGCTGGGCGCTGTTGACGTCGTCGAACGCCGGCTTCACTTCTTCCGGCGGTCGCGCGTTCGGCAGGTTGAGTTCGGTGACCACCAGGCCCGTGTTGTAGGCATCCAGCGAGGCCTGCAGCTGCTCGCGCGCCGACACCGCCAGCGCGTTGCGCGCGCCCAGCACGGTGTCGAGCGGGGAGCGGCCGACCTGCTCGCGCACGGTGCTCAGGGCAGCCTGCTGGAGCACCTGCTCGCCGTCGCGCGTCCCGAACAGGAACTTCTCCGGGTCCGCGATCCGGTACTGCACGTTGATCTCGACCTGGACGATGTTCTCGTCGCTGGTCAGCACCGGCACGTTGTCGCTGAAGGTCTTGATCTCGGTGGCGTTGACCTTGGTCACGCGCTCGACCGGCCACGGCCACTTGAAGTTCAGGCCGGGCTGCATGGTCCGCGCGTAATCGCCGAACCGCAGGACCACGCCGCGCTGCTGCTCGGTCACCAGGACCATGCTGCTGAACACCAGCCACAGGAGCAGCACGATGGCGATCCAGCGCCAGGCGCCGCCACCGCCATCGAACATCCCGCGCAGGGGATCGGGCAGGCGGTCGAGGATGCCGCCGCCGGTCCCGCGGCGCGGTGGCCAGGGATTGCGTCCATTGCCGCCGGTGCCGCGACCACGGTCGTTGCCGTTGCCGCCGGGGGTGTTCCAGGCCATGCCTGCTCCAGTCGTTGCCGCGCGCGACGAGGCGCGCGCGGCGGAATGAACGGGGATTCTAAACGAGGGCGTGGCTCAGGGCCCGCCTTCCACGGACGGGCTGCCGACGGACGTGCCGTCGATCAGCGGGCGCAGCGGCGCGCCGAAGTCCTGTGCGGCCAGGCGCGAGGCGTCGGCCTCGGCCAGGTCCAGCTGCAGGCGCCAGCCGTCGTCGTCGTGCTGTTCCGAACGCACCGCGCCCAGGTCATGGAGGCGGGCGCGCAGCCGGCCTGCATCGCCGGGCAGCACCAGTTCGCCGGCCACCCGGCGCAGGCCAAGGCGCGCACCGAGGGCCCTGCGCAGCAGGTCCAGGCCGTCGCCGACGCGCGCCGACAGCCAGACCTTTTCGCGGATCGCCTGGCCGAGCTCGGCCGCCTGCGCGGCATCGGCGCCTTCGTGGCGGGCGTGGCCGCCCTCCACACGGTCGATCTTGTTGTAGGCCAGCAACTGCGGGATCTCCCCCGCGCCGATCTCGGCGAGCACTTCGTCGACCTGGGCCACCCGCTCGTCGCGCAACGGATCGGCCGCGTCGACCACGTGCAGCAGCAAGTCAGCCTCGCGCGCCTCGCTCAACGTCGACCGGAACGCGGCGACGAGCTCGTGCGGCAGGTCGCGGACGAAGCCGACCGTGTCGGCCAGCACCGCGTCCCCGCCCGGCAGCGAGATGCGCCGGACCGTCGGGTCCAGGGTGGCGAACAACTTGTCCGCGGCGTACGCGCCCGCACCCGTCAGCGCGTTGAAGAGCGTCGACTTTCCGGCATTGGTATAGCCCACCAGTGCGATGCGGGGAACCTCGCTGCGCACCCGCGCGCGACGCATCTGGGTGCGCTGGACCTCCACCTTGTCCAGCCGCTTCTGCAATTGGTCCAGGCGCTTCTGCAGGAGGCGACGGTCGGTCTCGAGCTGGGTCTCGCCCGGGCCGCGCAGGCCGATCGAGCCACCGCGCTGGCGCTCCAGGTGGGTCCAGCCGCGGACCAGGCGGGTGGCCATGTGCTTCAGCTGGGCCAGCTCGACCTGCAGCTTGCCTTCGTGGCTGTTGGCGCGCAGGGCGAAGATGTCCAGGATCAGCCCGGTGCGGTCGACCACGCGGCGCTCCAGTGCCTTCTCCAGGTTGCGTTCCTGGACCGGGCTCAGTGGATGGTTGACCAGGACCAGGTCCGCGCCGGTCGCCTCGCAGGCCGCCTTCACTTCCTCGAGCTTGCCGGTGCCGATTAGGAACGCGGGATTGGGCTTGTCGATCCTGGCATTGAGCTGGGCGGCGACGGTGGCGCCGGCCGAGCGGGCCAGGTCGGCGAATTCCTCGGCCAGCCCCTCGTCCGGCGGTCCGCCGGCGTGGGGCTGGATCAGCAGGGCCGTTTCGCCCCGGCGGGATCGTTCGAACATCGCCCGAGAATGGGGGCGATGGGCCGCCGGTTCAACCGGCCTCGTCGTCCGGCTCGCCGCCGTCGTCGTCGCCGTCCGCCGACTGCACGTAGCCGCCGCCCGGTCCGACCCGCACGTTGCGCGCGGGCACGACGGTCGAGATCGCGTGCTTGTAGACCATCTGGCTGACCGTGTTGCGCAGGAGGACGACGAACTGGTCGAACGATTCGATCGTGCCCTGCAGCTTGATGCCGTTGACGAGGTAGACGGAAACCGGGACGCGCTCGCGACGCAACGCGTTCAGGAACGGGTCCTGCAAGGATTGCCCCTTGGACATTGGTGTTTTCCCCAATTTCGAGTTCTTGTGGCGGCCGCGCGCAAGCCGCGCCCGAGCCGCGCCGCGCGTCGACTCCCCTGCACGCGGCCGCTCGATGGTACACAAACCGCCCCGTGGCGGGGCGGTCGGCGACCGGATGCGACTCCGGTCACGCTTCGCCGGGCAGGAATGACTCCAGTGCTGCGTCGAGGCGGGCGCGGTCCCGCGCCGGGTCGAACCAGCGCGCATCGAGTTCCCCGCGCAGCCAGGTGAGCTGGCGACGTGCCAGCTGGCGGGTCGCGAATACGGCGCGGTCGCGGAACGTCGCGGCATCGCGGCCATCGACGTCAGCAGCGCCATCGAGGTGTTCCCACGCCTGCCGATAGCCCACGGCACGCAGTGCAGGCAACTGGAGGGGGCGCGGGTGGTCGCGCAGTTCCGGCAACGCGCGCAGCCGCTCCACTTCCTGCAGGAATCCCCCGGCGAGCATCGCGTCGAGCCGGCGCTCGATGCGCGCGTGCAGTTCGGCGCGGTCGGTCGGCGCGAGGACGAGCTTTAGCACGCGGACCGGCAGGCGCGGTGGCGGCGGGTCCGCCTGCCAGGCGCTGATCGGGCGGCCGGTCAGGCGCCAGACTTCCAGCGCGCGTTGCAGGCGTTGCGCATCGCCCGGGCGGATGCGCCTGGCAGCCGCCGGGTCGACGCGTTCGAGTTCGGCATGCAGCGCGGGCCAGCCGCGCTCCGCCGCCTCGGCTTCCAGCGCCGCGCGGATGCCGGCGTCGGCCTCGGGCATCGGCGACAGGCCATGCAGCAGCGCGCGGAAGTAGAGCCCGGTGCCCCCGGCGAGGATCGGGACGCGTCCCCGCGCGACGATGGCATCGATGGCGGCACGCGCGTCGCTGGCGAACTCCGCGGCGGAGTAAGGCACCCACGGGTCGCGCAGGTCGAGCAGGTGGTGCGGGACGCGGGTCCGTTCCGCGCCGCTCGGCTTGGCGGCCCCGATGTCGAGGCCGCGATACACCAGTGCCGAATCGACGCTGACGATTTCGCCACCGAGGCGTTCCGCCCACTCAAGGGCGAGCGCCGTCTTGCCCGACGCCGTCGGGCCCATCAGGGCGATCGCGGAAGGTCGTCCGGCTCCCACGGGGGGCGGCGTCTAGTAGCCCGTGGTGCGCAACTCGTCGCGGACGGCGCGATGGGTCGCCACGATGTGCGCCGGTGGCGGGCGGTCCAGCAGGCTGCCCACCACCACCGCGATCGAAGCGAACGCAACGCCCGGCACCATCTCGTACAGCGCGCTGCCGGTCAGTGGCCACAGCCCGACGG
>CAMPJU010000030.1 GCA_946886995.1 uncultured Lysobacteraceae bacterium | reverse complement strand
CGCGTCGGTGCGGGCAAGTGGGAGATCGTCGAGGCCGTGCCGGGCGAGCGCATCGTGTACGCCGTCGACAACGTCGACCGCGGCGACGACAAGCGCATGACCATCACCCTCGAGCCGACCGGCCGCAACAACCGGAACGTCAAGATCACCCAGAGCTACAGCGTCGACTACGGCTGGAACATCCTCGGCCGTTACGAGGGGCTGTACGTGTCGCGCAACGTCGGCGACAGCATGAAGATCAGCCTGGGCCGCCTGGGCAACATGCTGGCGACCATCCCGAACTACGACTACGCACTGCTGCCCGACGAGCCGGAAGTCGTCGAGCGCCCGGTGGAGAACGTGCTGTTCGTGCCGTCGACCGTCGCCCGCGACAACGCCGTCGTCGAGGCGCAGATGCGCACCAACTGGCAGTGGATCGAGAAGGTGATGCAGGCGAACGACCTGGAGGCCGCCGGTCCGCTGCGCATCGTCACCATCGAATTCGGCTCCGAGAACTACGCGTTCGAGATCGCCCAGCCGGTCCGCCCGGCGGGTTCCGGTCCGGACGAGGCTGCCGACGAGGACGGCGCCGACGCCGCCGGGGACGAGGAGGGCGAGGTGGTTGCCGAGGCCGAGGCCGAGGAAGCCGCGCAGGCGCCGGCCGTCGACGCCGAGCCGATCGAGATCGCGCTGCAGGGCCCGGTCGAGTACCGCCTCACCGAGCGCCACCGCGCCGCCAACACCTCGATGACCGGCCACATGGCCAACCTGCCGCGCTTCCGCGACGGGCTGCGCGCCTGGACCCTGACCCAGGGCTTCGAGACCACGGGCCGTCCGTACGAGTCGTGGGAGGCCGGCATCGCCGACAGCTTCACCGACGAGGGCGAGTTCGAGATCTACTGGCCCATCAAGGACTGATGCCGTCGTAGGAGCCGCTTCGGCGGCGAGCACTTCCCGGAACGCGTCGCCTCGCCAGCGGCGCGTTTCCTTTTGAGGGAGACCGCGATGCCACGCCACGCCCGGGGATTCGATACCGACGCCGCCCACGACCATCTCGCCAGGCGCGACCGCAAGCTCGCGACCTGGATGAAACGGATCGGGCCGATCCCTCCCGAGCCGCGCTGGCGCAAGCCGTTCGATCCGGTCGACGCGCTGGCCAGGTCGATCCTCTACCAGCAGCTGTCGGGCAAGGCGGCCGCGACGATCGTCGGCCGCGTGGAAACCGCGATCGACAGCGACCGGCTGCACTGCGACACGCTGGCGCGCTGCGACGACGCGACCATCCGCTGCTGCGGCGTGTCCGGCAACAAGCTGCTGGCGCTGCGCGACCTGGCGGCGCGCGAGGCGCGTGGCGAGATCCCGACGCTCCGCCGGATGTCGGTGATGGACGACGCCGCGATCATCGATGCGCTGGTGCCGATCCGCGGCATCGGCCGCTGGACCGTCGAGATGATGCTGATCTTCCGCCTCGGCCGCCCCGACGTGCTCCCCGTCGACGACCTGGGCGTGCGCAAGGGCGCGCAACTCGTCGACCGCGCCGATGCGATGCCCACCCCGAAGGAACTCCTCGCCCGCGGCGAACGCTGGGGCCCCTACCGCACCTACGCCAGCCTCTACCTCTGGCGCATCGCCGACCTCGCGAAATCCGGGTTTACCCGGCAAACCGCCAATGCCATGGCTCGTAAGTGATGCCGTGCGGATTGTCCCGCGGATAACTCAGCACGAACCCGTCGGCCGCCGCGTTGTCGGCCAGCCAGCGGAAGGCGTCGGTGCCTTCGAATGATTCCTCCGCCGGCGGCTCGTCGAGCGTGCCGATGTCGAGCGCGCGTCCGGAGTGGTGTTCGCTGAAACCGGGCGCGGCATTCACCGCGAGGATCTCGTCGACGGACTGTCCGGCCTCGCGCTTCCGCTCGAAGATCCCGAGCTGGTAGTCGTGGCTGCGATACCCGGAGATGGCGTCGAGCACCACGCCGTCGCGGCGCGCCGCGCGTTGCAGGTGCTGCCACGCGCGGGCGGCGCGGTCCTCCAGCCACAGCGGCCGGCGGAAGCGGTCGAACCCGGCAAGCCGCAGCTGCACCGGCTCGGGCACGAGCGCCAGCCCGGTGCGTTCGGCATAGCCGTCGACATCCAGGCCGAGCGATTCCAGCCGCGCCTCCAGTCCTGACAACGGCAGCGTCCCCGACGGGCCGCCACGTGGCCGCGGCCGATGGCGGGCGAGGGCATCCATCGCCTCTTCGATGCCCGGCTCGGCGGCCAGCGCGGGCACCAGCGACACCAGTCCCTCGGGCAGTTCGGCGGCCAGGAAGCGACCGTCGCGCTTGCGCCGCAGCACCCATCTTGCGCGGGCCAGGATCCGTGCGTCGCGGTTGGCTCGGGCACGCAACAGGCCGCCGGGCCAGAGCTCGATCTCCGGCGTGTTGATCAGGAACGGGCTGCGCGGCTGCATGCCGGAAGCCTATCCCACGGCGATCAGCGGCGGGGGCATCGCTCGCGCAGGTGGTCGAGCAGGGCCTGCGGCTGGCGCGGCTGCAGCAGCAGGGCGTAGCCCTCCGTCGTCGGGATCCACGTGACGCGTGGCCCGCTTGTCATCGCCACCAGTGCCTTGTCGCGATTGCGCAACCGGAACCAGCCGCTGCGGAAGCCGGGCAGGGCGGTGCCGTTGCTCTTCAGCGCCGGCTTGAGGTGCGTGTGTTCGTCCAGGTTGGCCACGCGCGCCTCGTCCAGGCGCAGTTGCGCCCAGCCCAGCCGTCGGCGGTAGAACGTCGTGGCGACTTCGACGCCATCCGCATCCACGGTGACGCGATGCCGGCGCATCGCCCGGTCCACCACGAACGCGATCGCGCCGCCCAGCAGCGCGACGCCCGCGAGGATCACCGTCAGCGTCAGCGATTCGCTTCCGGCGATGAGGGTCTTCGGCCCGTCGCTCGTGAACGCGAAGCCCAGCGCGATGCCGGTGATGGCCACCGGCAGCACCGCGGTCAGCCCGACCAGCCAGGCGCGCGCGCCGGCCGACGCGGGCTCGAGCTGCCAGGGGGCATGCGAGTCCCTGCTCATGGGCGGGCCTGGATCCAGGCAGCGATGTCGGCGATCAGGGTCGCGTCGACATGGCCGGCCTGCTGGTATTCGGCGAGGTTGCCGGGGCCTTCGCCCGCGATGCCGAGGTGGTTCAGGGCGGGGTAGGCGCGCAGCGTCGCGCGCGGATCGTCGCCGAAGGCGTCCAGCCAGAGTTGCCAGTCCGTATTGACGACCTGGATGTCGCGGCCGCCATGCAGGATCAACAGCGGTACGTCGGTGGCGCGGGCATCGGCCACCGGATCGATCGCGTCGAACGCACGCCAGTAGCCGGCGGGCAGGCCGAGGGGCAGGGCGGACGCGGCGACGTCGGCATCGCTGCGCGCCGCGGCGATCTGTGCGTCCAGCTGGTCGAGGAACGCCTGTTCGTCGGCGCTGATGCCGCCGTCCAGGCCGAGCAGGTAGCGGTTCTGTTCCGGCAGCAGGTCGAGCAACGCGCGCGCCGGCGTGGCGAGCATCACCAGGCCTGCGACATCGCCGGACTGCAGCGCGATGCGCGGCGCCAGCATCGCCCCCTGGCTGTGGCCGAGCACGTACACGCGTGCCGGATCGATGCCCTCGACGTCACGCAACGCCGCGACGGCCGCGACCGCGTCGTCGGTCGTCTCGTCGTCCATGTCGAACGCGCCGTCCGCGAACTCCTGCGGGCGCGCCTTGGTGCGCTTCTCGTAGCGCAGGACCGCGATGCCCTTGGCGGCGAGGCCGCGTGCGATGTCGAGGAACGGGCGGTTCGGGCCGATCGTCTCGTCCCGGTCATGCGGACCGGAACCGTGCACCAGCACGACCGCCGGCACCGGTGTGTCGGCGCTGGCGCCGGCCGGCATCGCCAGCGTGCCCGGCAGTCCGTCCACGGCGAAGTCACGCTCCGCGAACCCGGCATCGGCGGCAGGTGCGTCCGCGGGCGGCGGCGGGGCCGGCTGGATGAACAGGCCTGCGATCCGGCCATCCGGCTGCACCGCGATCTTCGCCTGCAACGGCACGGCATGCTTCAACGGCACGGTCACCACGCGGATGTCGCCATCCGCCGCCACGACGGGCAATCCGCGTCCCGACGACGGTCCGGCCTGCTGCGGCAACGCCTCCCACAGCGCCTGCAGCTTGTCGGCCGGGACGGCCTGCGCCATCTGTGCGGTGAACATCGCTTCGGCGTCCGAGAATTCGCCGGCGTCCAGGTGGTCGAGCAGGGTGGTGGCGCGCGCGACGGGGTCGGCGACGGGCTTCGGTTGCGCGGCCATCGCGGCCAGCGGGACGCACAGCGCGAAGGCGACGGCGAACAAACGGGACAAGGATCGGTTCATCACTGTTCCTTCTTCAGATAGAGGCGGATCGACATGCTGACCTGCAGTGCGGAGACCAGCTCCCATCCCTGCAGGCCCAGCTGGTTGAGCGCGTCCTGCACCACGTCCGCCTTGGGCGTGTTGAACGTCCCCTTGATGTCGACCACCTTGTAGGTCCAGCGTCGTCCGTTCATTTCTTCTTCTCCTTGCGTCCGTCGTCGTGCGCGGCGTCGCCGGCGCCGGGGCCGGGCAGGCGCCCCGCCTTGCGCAGCGCGTCGCGCAGCACGTACTCGATCTGTGCGTTGAGGCTGCGCAGCTCGTCGTCGGCCCAGCGCTGCGCCGCCGACAGGATCTCGGCGTTGATGCGCAGCGGGTAGGCCTTCTTTTCGGCCACGTCAGTACAGCGTCCCTGCGTTCACGATGGGCTGCGTCGACCGGTCGCCGCACAGCACCACCAGCAGGTTGCTGACCATCGCCGCCTTGCGCTCCTCGTCCAGTTGCACGACGCCGTTCTTCTGCAGTTCGGCCAGTGCCATCTCGACCATGCCGACCGCGCCGGCGACGATCCGGGTGCGCGCCGCGATCACCGCGTTCGCCTGCTGGCGCTGCAGCATCGCGTGCGCGATTTCCGGCGCGTACGCCAGGTGGCTGATGCGCGCGTCGATCACGTCGACGCCGGCTTCGGTCAGGCGCTCGTCGAGCTGCTGCTTGAGCCGCTCGCTGATCTCGACCGGATGGCTGCGCAGCGAGACCTGTCCTTCCTCGTGCTGGTCGTACGGATACGCCGTGGCCATCGCGCGCAGCGCGGCCTCGGACTGGATGTGCACGAAGCTCTCGTAGTCGTCGACGTTGAACACCGCCTCGGCCGAATCGACCACCCGCCAGACGATCACGGCCGCGATCTCGATCGGGCTGCCATCCAGTTCGTTGACCTTGAGCTTGCCGCTCTCGAAGTTGCGCACCCGCAGCGACACCTTGCGCTTGGAGTAGAAGGGGTTGTTCCAGCGCAGCCCCTGCTCCTTGACGGTGCCCACGTACTTGCCGAACAGGCTGACGACCGCGGCCTGGTTCGGCTCGACCATGTACAGGCCGATCATCATCAGCAGGCTGCCCAGCCCGAGGAGGATGCCGCCGATCGCCATCGCGATCCCCTCGTTGCGCACGCCGGACACGAACAGCCACACCGCGGCCGCCACCAGCACCAGGAACAGCAGCAGCATCGGGATGCCGGGCCAGGACCGCATCGGATTCTCTTTCATTTGCCTTCCCCTCCATCGCGCCGGGACCTCCCGGCGGCCACGGAGTAGTGATATCAAATTGATATCACATTCCGCAACTGGTTCCCGACGAACGGTGGTGCCTACAGGTCGGGGCTAAGGAGGAGCAGCGGCGCGGGACGGAACTCGCCGGTGGCGTAGAGCGAGGGCCCGTCCGCGGTCCATGCGATCGCCTCGGCCTGGGGAAGCAGGGTGAGGTCGCGGACGTGCGGGCGACGGGCGACCGCCGCGCCCCAGCCGGCATCGCCCTGGTCGTACAGCAGCACGTTGTCGTAGGTCATCACCGCGAGGGTGCGCCCGTCGGGCGCCAGGTCCGCGGCGGTCACCTGGCCACGCAGCCGGGCGCGCTCCGGGTCGTCCCGGCGCTCCGTCTCCGAGGCGCGCGGCACGCCGGCGAGCGTGCCGATCCGCCGGGCCACCTGGACCTCGTGCGTGCCGGGCCGGAGGGGCACCGAGAACAGTTCTGCCGGGTCGCGCCGCTTCGAGACCAGCAGGACTTCCCCCGCCGCCGCGTCGACCGCGACCGCCTCGCAATCCAGCGGGCCGTCCGGCCAGCGGAACGCCACGGACCAGGCGGCCTCGACCCGCGCGCCGTCGCGCACCTCGCCCGGTTCCTCGATCACGTGCAGCTGCAGCGTGTGCCGGAGGCCGCCGTTGTCGCCGGTGTCGGCGACCAGCAGGTAATGGCGGCCGTCGGCCTGGAATGCGGCCAGGTCTTCCCAGTCGGTGTTGGCGATGCCGTCGACCGCGATGGTCGCGTGGTGCTGCCCGCGGGTGCCGATCGCATGCAGGTACGCGCCGTTGCCACCGTCGTTGATCGCCCACAGCACGTCGTCGTGGCGCCGGGAGGCGGCCAGCCCGCTCACTTCGTCCAGCCGCTCGTCGAGCAACAGCCCCGCCAACTGTGCGAACGGCTGGGGCGAGAGCGCGCAGCCGGCGCCCGCGGCAAGCAGGCCCAGCAGTGGCAGGACGACGAGGAAGCGGATCGGTCGACGCATCGGTGCAGGATAAACTGCTCGGATGACCACGATCGGCACTCCGCTGTCCCCGCATGCCACCCGCGTCCTGCTGCTCGGCGCGGGCGAACTGGGCAAGGAAGTGGCGATCGAACTGCAGCGCTTCGGCGTGGAGGTCATCGCCGCCGACCGCTACGCCGACGCCCCGGCGATGCAGGTCGCGCACCGCAGCCACGTGCTGGACATGCTGGACGGCGCCGCGGTGCGCGCCCTGGTCGAGCGCGAGCGCCCGCACCTGGTGGTGCCGGAGATCGAGGCGATCCATACGGACACGCTGCTCGAGCTCGAGCGCGGGTTCGATGCGGCGGGCGAGGGGCGACGCGTCATCCCCACGGCCCGCGCCGCGCGCCTGACGATGGACCGCGAGGGCATCCGCCGGCTGGCGGCGGAGACGCTGGGCATCCCGACCTCGCCCTATCGCTTCGTCGACACGCTGGACGACTACCGCGCGGCGGTCGACGCGATCGGCCTGCCCTGCGTGGTCAAGCCGGTGATGTCCTCGTCGGGCAAGGGCCAGTCGCTGGTGCGCACGCCCGCGGACGTCGACGCCGCGTGGGAATACGCGCAGACCGGCGGGCGCGCCGGTGCGGGGCGGGTCATCGTCGAGGGCTTCGTCGACTTCGACTACGAGATCACGCTGCTGACGGTGCGCCATGCCGGCGGCACGTCGTTCTGCGCGCCGATCGGGCACACGCAGGAGGACGGCGACTATCGCGAAAGCTTCCAGCCGCAGCCGATGTCGCCGCTGGCCCTGCAGCGCGCGCAGGAGATGGCGCGCGCCGTCGCCGACGACCTCGGTGGCTGGGGCGTGTTCGGCATGGAGTTCTTCGTCGCGGGCGACAGGGTCTGGTTCAGCGAAGTCTCGCCGCGGCCGCACGACACCGGCCTGGTGACCCTGGCCTCGCAGGAACTGAGCGAATTCGCGCTGCATGCGCGCGCGATCCTCGGCCTGCCGGTCCCGGAGATCCTCCAGTCCGGCCCGGCCGCGTCCTGCGCCGTGCTGGCGCAGGGCCACGGCGTGCCGGTGTTCGGCAATGTCGACGCGGCGTTGCGGGCACCGGGCACCGCACTGCGGCTGTTCGGCAAGCCCGTCGTCGCCGGCAGGCGGCGTGTCGCCGTCACCCTGGCGCGCGGCGCGTCGATCGATGAAGCGCGGGCCACCGCGCGCGACGCTGCCGCGGCGCTCACCATCGAACTTCGATAATCCGCCCGGCTTTAATCCGCCCGGCTTTGCCCATCCGGTTCCACGAGAGGCTTCGATGAGCGATTTCAACGGTTATGCGGTCTTCTTCTTTCCCAACGCGATGGAAGCGCTGGGCGACACGATCAAGCCCTACCTGCAGGACAGCCCGGGCGGGCCGCACATCCTGTGCCGGGACATCGACGTCGGCGGCGCGCTCGCGCAGCTGACGCTCGAGGGCCGCACCACCGACGGGCGCGAACTCGACCTGGAACTGATGTTCCCGACCAACATGGTGCGGATGATCGTCTCCGCCCGCACCGACCCGGCGTTCGGGTTCGGCCCGCGCACGGCGGTGGAACCGGCCCCCGCGCGCGCGCCGTTGATCGATGACGAGGAAGCCGGCCCCGCGCATCCGCCCGGCACGAAGAAGCCGGCGAAGCAGGCCGCGAAGAAGGCGGTGAAGAAAGCCCCGAAGAAGGCAGTCAAGAAGGCCGCGAAGAAGACCGCGAAGAAGGGCCCGGCGAAGAACAAGCGCTGACGCGCCTACGGTCCCCCGGTGACCGGCTGCCAGCTGCGGCCGTCGAACCCCTCGAGTGGCTGGAAGCGCCGCTTGTAGTCCATCTTCGGGTGCCCCGCGATCCAGTAGCCGAGGTAGACGTGCGCGCGGCCCGTGCGCCGCGCCCAGGCGACCTGCTCGAGGATCGCGAAGGTCCCGAGCGAGCGCGCCGCCTCGTCCGGGTCGTAGAACGTGTACACCGCCGACAGCGCTTCGTCGGTGACGTCGGTCACCGCGACGGCGAGCAGCCTGCCGTCGACCCGGAACTCCAGGAACCGGCCCTCCGCCCAGTTTCCGACCAGGAACTGGTCGAACTCCGCGGCGCCGTGGCCGTCCATGCCGCCACCCGCGTGCCGGGCGGACAGGTAGTGCCGGTACAGCGCGAACTGTTCGTCCGTGCGCTCCGCCGGCAGGACGCGCACCTGGACATCCGCGTTGCGCGCCAGGCAACGGCGCTGGCCGCGATCGGGCGCGAAGCCATCGACCGGGATGCGCACCGCCACGCAGGCGCGGCAGCCGCGGCAGTGCGGGCGATACAGGAGGTCGCCGGAGCGGCGGAAGCCCCAGTCCAGGGTCATGGGATACAGCTGCGGCAGGCGGGGGTCGCGGGGGTCCAGCACCAGGTCGCGCGCGGTGCGCTGCGGCCAGTAGCCGCACGGATGCTCGCCGCTGTGGAACAGCTTCAGCCGATCGGCCTCGTGCAGCGAGGTGGGCTTGCCGGTGCGCATGGGGCGAGCTTACCGCCGCCCCGTGAACTCAGAGGCGGCCGGAGGACACCAGGCCGGCGAACAGGCCGCCCAGGCCGAAGCCCAGGCCGACGATCGCACCGAGCCAGCAGGTGATGCGCTCGCGTCGTCGGGTGCGGGCCGCGCCCACCGGATCGCGCTGCGCCTCCAGCGCATGCCGGCGCGCCAGCACGCGGCGCTGCACGACGGCGCTCTGGTAGGTGACCACCGCCATGAAGGCGAGGGCCGCGAGCGTCGGCAGCACCCAGCCGTCGTCGACCTTCACCAGGACCAGGATCACGACCAGGAAGCCGATGGTGGCCAGCCCCGTGACCACGGCGCTGCGGATCAGGCCTGCGCGCTCCTCCTCGTCGATCGCGCCCTTGAGCTGCTTGCGCAGGCCCAGGTAGATCCCGGCGAACGCGCCGGCCAGGCCGATGCCGAGGCTGCCGGCGGCACCGAGCAGCAGCTTGCCGACGGTCTTGGCGCCCGTGGCCGCGGCAACCGTGCCGAGGAGGCCGCTCGCCGCGGCGGGCGGCGCCGCGAACGTCAACGCCGTCGCCACCACGCTGGTGAACGCGACCGACGGCGCGCTGCCGCGCGCGAAGGCGCCGAAGCGCTCGAGCAGGTCTTCGCGCAGGGCCATCCGCGCGCGCGACAGCCGCTTGCGCACGGCGGCGTCGCTCAACCCGAGCAAGGCCGCGACCTGCTTCGAGCTCTGGTCCTCGCGGTAGTACAGCAGCAGCACCTCGCGGCTGTCGGCGGGCAGGGCGGAGATCAGTTCGGCCGCGGCGGCTTCGCGTTCGTCCGCGGCCAGCTGCTCGACCGGCGTGGGCGCCGGGTCCGCAGCGCTGGCGATGGCCAGTTCGGCGCCCAGTCCGTCCAGCGGCCGGTTGCGCTGTGCGCGCAGGTGGTCGCGCGCGAGGTTGCGCGTGATCTGGCGCAGCCAGGGGAGGAAGCTGGCCGGGTTCTGCAGGCGCCGCAGGTGCTGCCAGGCGGACAGGAAGGCGTCCTGCGCGATGTCCTCGCTGGCCTGCACGTCGCGGACGATCGCCAGGGCGAT
>CAMPJU010000029.1 GCA_946886995.1 uncultured Lysobacteraceae bacterium | reverse complement strand
CAACGTTTCATTGCGTTTGAGGATCTTCTTGGTTCCGGTGCTCAGCGCGCCCACCGGGACCCCCAGGAACCGCTGGATGGCTTCGCGGACCGGATGCCCGTCCTGCACGAGGTCCTCGTAGTCGACGAGCAGGCGCCGGTGGTCCGGGTACTCCTCCGCCACGCGCGCCTCGCGCCCGAGCACGTCCCGGAAGTAATCGAGCGCTTCCTCGACGTCGACCCGGAACGGCTCCACCCGTGGCCGGTCCTCTTCCTTCATCACCAGCGTCACACCGGTCTGCTTGAGCACCACCTGGTGCGAGATGAACTGGGCCAGGACGTTGCGGCGGCGCAACTGCAGCACCTTGATGTCGGTGTCGGCCCGGATCATCTCCTGGATGTGGCTGCAGCCTTCCGAGAACGACTCGTCGGTCTTGAACTTGAAGCCGCAGGTCTTCTTGCCCTGCGGGTCGAAGACGATGTCGTACAGGAAACGCTTCGGATCGGACCGCGAAAGCGCGTGCAACGCCTGCTCGAAGCCCTCCTCTTCCCTTCGGCGCACCGCGTACCGGCCCGAAACGTGGCCCAGCCGCTCGCCCCCGAAGACCTCGCCATGGCAGAGGATCGCGGGGTTGGAGCGCAGCAGGTGCAACAACATCGTGCTGCCGGAGCGGGCCGGGCAGGAGATGATGAACTTGGTGTTCCTCAGGTGGATCATCGTGCTGGCGGTTCCACAATTTCCTCGGGCGTGCATGATGCCAGCTGTTCGCCGGTGGCAGGGTGCAGCAGCCGGAATTCGGTCTCGGGGCGGAGCCACTTCCCGGTCAGCTTGGTGCCGCTCGTGCCGCCAAGCACGAACGGCGCAAGCGTCCCGTCCGGGCGGATGACCACGATCTCGACCTGGTCCAGGCCGCTCTCGCGAGCGTCCCAGGTCACCTCGCCCGTGCCGCGCCCCCCTGGCCCGGTGTCGGTCATCCGCACGCGGAGCAGGATGCGGTCGCGATCGATCGCGGACGCTTCGGCCCTGGCCGTTTCGATCGCCGCCGCCCGGGCCTCGCCCTCGTAGGCGTCGATGACTTCGCCGGGCGCGCCCGCCTGCCGGATCTTCCCGCCCTCCAGCCAGATGGCCTTGGTCGCCACCCTGCGCAGCAACGGCGCACTGTGCGAGGCGATGACCAGGATGTGCGCAGCCTCGACGAAGCTGTTCATCCGCGCCACGACCTTTTCACGGAAGTGCGCGTCGCCGGCACCGATCCATTCGTCCATCAGCAGGATCTCGCTGGAGAACGCCGTGGCGATCGCGAATGCGAGCCGCATCGCCATGCCCTGCGAGTACGTGCGCATCGGCATGTGAAGGTAGGGACCAAGCTCGGTGAACGCGACCACTTCGGGGATCGCGCGCTCGATCTCGGCACGCGTCTTGCCGGCGATGAGCCCCTTGATGACGATGTTCCGGTACCCGCTGGCCTCCTGGCGGAACCCGAGCGAGATGTTGAACAGTCCGGTCACGGGCCGGTCCGTCTCGACCACCCCGGCGTCCGGATGGTAGATGCCGGCCAGCACGCGCAGGAGGGTCGATTTCCCGGCACCGTTGTGTCCCACCAGCGCCAGCCGGTCGCCCTTCTCCAGGTCCAGGGACACGTCATCCAGCGCATGGACCCAGTGACGGCGCCCGGACGCGACCACCCGTCCGCCGAGCTTGCCGGCATTGCTGACCGGCGTGGTCAGGTCGGTCCTGGCATCAAGCGGAAACCGGATCGAGACGTTGCGCGCACGCAGGTACATGGGTCACAGCCAGAAGGCGATTCGGTTGCGGGTGCCGGCATAGCTCGCGAACCCGGCGACCAGCCCGATCGCGTTGACGGACAACACGATCACCCAGCTGTCCATCGGCACCGTGTCGTAGATCAGCGGCTCGCGCACGATCTCGATGAAATGGGTGAGCACGTTGTAATGCGCCAGCCGGTCCAGCACCGCGCTCTGCCCGGGCATCCAGATGATCGGCGTCGCGAAGAAGAGGAGGCGCACGGCCGTCTGGATGGCGTGGAGCATGTCGCGGTGGCGCGCGCAAAGTGGCGCGAGGATCGCCGCGACCCACACAGGCGTCACGACATAGACCAGCAGGCCGGGGATCGCGGCCAGCATCGTCGTGCTCCAGCCGTCACGCTGCCACGCGAGCGCCGCCACCATGACGAACAGGATCATCAGGAACACGAGCCAGTTCCGGAACAGGACCTGCAGGAAGAACACCGGATACGGGATGTTGCTGCCCAGCACCCAGTTCGCGGAGTGGATGTAGGCCACGCATGCATCGACGATCACGGTGCTGATGAACGTCCAGAGGCCGAAGCCGATCGTGACGAACAACGCGAACTCCGCCAGCGACACGGTCGCCATCTGGCCGAACACGAGGATCTTGACGCCCACGAAGACGGCGAACGACGTCACCACCCACGAGATGCCGAACAGCGTGCGCCGGTAGCGGTCGGACAGGTCCTCGAACCCGAGCGTGGTCCACAACCGCCACATCCGGAAACTCCGGCGCCAGTCCTCCAGTGCCGATGCGATCAAGTGACTCGGATCCGAATGTCGTGACTGCAGGCGCCAGTCTAATTGGTCGGGACCCCGTCTACACAGGGCGTCGCCTCGACCAGGACGCGGTCGAGCTCGGCGCCATCGTCCTTGCTGCGCAGGACCAGCTGGCTGCCGGACCGCATCCAGCTGCCGGTTTCCCGCGTGCCCCGCGCGCCTCCGGTGTAGAACAGCGATTCCTTGCCTGCCCGGTTGACCGCGAAGATGTCCACGCCCGACACCCGTGCGGGCCGGGCATCCCAGGTCACCGTGACCATGGATGGTTCGCCGCATTCCGGAAGCGCGGCAGGTTGCAGCTCGAGCATTCCGACATCCGCCGGCGCCACCGGGGGGCCGGCCGGGTCGCCCGGCTCCTGCGCAGGGCCGACGTCCCCCGTGTCGACGGGTTCCGCGGCGTCGGGCTCGCCGGCGGCGGACGTGGACCGGTCGTCGGCCGGGCTGCAGCCGCTCGCCACGAGCCCGGCAATCAGCATGGTGGCCATCACGTGGATTCGCATGGGGTGGACCTCGTCGGGAAACCTGGGAAGGGAGGCGAGGATCCCGGTGCGGGACTCGCGGCAGTGTGAAACGCAGTGGTCATTCCACGGGCGGGTAGCGATAGACGGGATGCGGGAACATCTGCTCCGCGAACAGTCCGTCGCCGTGGAGCAGCGTCTCCTCGATCGCCTGCATGGCGCCGAGGCACGAGCCATGGAGCGGGTCGTCGAAGACGAAGTATCCGTCCCGCACCATGTGCGGCCGCGACGCCTCGATGCCGTACTTCACGCCCTCGTAGATGTCGCAGTCGATGTGCGCCAGCGCGATCCGCCGGCCACCCTCGACCAGCCCGGGGAACGTGTCGGTGAAGACGCCCTTGACCGGTACCACGTGATCGGCCAGCCCGGCGGCGTCGATCGTCCGCTGGAAGTCCTCGACGTCGGTGTCGACGAAGTCGCCCTTGCGATGCAGGTCGCGCACCGCATCGGTCTGCGGCATTCCGGCGTAGGTATCCAGCGCGAACACCCGCCCCGACGAGCCGAAGCTGCGCAGGAGCGAGCCCATGAAGATGGCCGACCCGCCCTTGTAGCTGCCGAACTCGAAGATGTCGCCGGCTTCGAGCTCCGGCAGGCCGAACCGCAGCAGCATGTACAGGTTCATCAGCTTGGCGGGCTTGAGCAGCGAACCGCGCGTATGCGCGAGCGCCAGCGCTTCGACGTACTCGGGCTGGCTGGCGATTTCTTCTTCCAGCGGACCGTATTCGAGGCCCCAGCCGCGCAGGTGGCCAAGCCGGATGGCGCGACCGCGGTCGAGTTGCCAGGGTCGCCTGGATTCGCTTTCGATTTCGGCCAGCAGGGCCTTCCGTGGGGGATTGGACAAGGTTCGCGCTCCTTTCTCGGTGCAGCCGACGCGCGTCAGGCGCGCTCGGCGATGATGTACTGCGACCACCCGGTGTACGACCAGAACGCAGCTTGCCGGGGAAATCCGTCCTCTGCATCGCGGAAGTGGGCCAGCAGCTCCTCTTCCAGCCACGGCAGCCGGATGATGCCGGCGACTTCGATGCGGAACCCGTTGCGGCGCAGCGCCCGGATCATCGCATCGCGATCGGGCAGGCGCCGGTGCGTGCGGTCGTCGTCGAAGCGGGAGATCACGAGCGGGACGCCCGCCGCCTCCAGGACCGTGCGCGGCGGCAGGTCGAGCGACAGGGGCGATGGCCACTCGATGTAGGCACGACCTCCCGGCTTGAGGTGTTCGCCCGCCCATGCGGCCAGCGAGGCCGGCTTGGCGATGTGCTCGATGAAGTGGGCACAGACCAGGGCGTCGAACGACAGGCCGGCGAACCCGGGCGGCGCCAGGTTCCAGTCGCTGACCTCGTATCCCTCGTACTCTTCGAACAACGGGGCCTTCTCGATCGAGTACGCATGCATGCGCAGGTCCGGCCGCTCCGGCGCGGGCCAGCGGCGGAACACCGACAACGACCCGTCGCCCGCGCCGATGTCCGCCACCCTCGCCGCAGGCGGAAGCATCTTCAGGAAGGACACGCGGGGCAGCAACGTGTTGTACAACTCCAGCGCGCGTCCGGCGTCGAGTCGTGGCTCGCGGGGACGGTTGAACCAGGCGACGATTTCGTCGACGCCCTTGGTGGCTGCGCGCGGTTCGCGGGGCTTGAAGAACATGCTTGGTTCCGTGGTCGGACGTGCAGGTTACAGGGTGCGCGGGCGACCGGAGCCCGCCAGCAAGGTGTCGAGCGGCGGCAGGCGTCCGCCACCGAACAGGTACGCCCGGCCGACCCCCGCTGCGGCGGCGGCCTCCAGGTCGGATCCGGCGTCCCCGACCAGGCACGACGCGCCGAGGTCCAGCCCCAGGTCATCGGCCGCAGCCAACAACATGCCCGGCGCCGGCTTGCGGCAGCTGCAGGCGCGGCGCAGGTCGTCGATGCCGGCGGTGGGGTGATGCGGGCAGTAATAGGTCGCGAGCAAGGGAGCGCCGGCGTCGCGGAACCGCTCGTGCATCCAGCCGGTGAACGCGAGGAAGGTCGCCTCGTCGTAGTAGCCGCGCGCGATCCCTGCCTGGTTGGTCGCCACCACCAGCGAGAGGCCGGCGTCCCGCGCTTCCCGCGCGAGTTCGAAAATGCCTTCAATCCATTCGACCTGATCCTGCGCGTGCACGTAGCCGTGGTTGACGTTGACCACGCCGTCGCGGTCCAGGAACAGCGCCGGCCGCGGGGCGCCAGCAGCGAGTGCCTGCGCCGCGACGGGGTCGAGGTAGCGTGCGGCGAGGGTCATGGCGCCGCGCCGAACAACGCCTGCGCGCGATGGAAATCCTCCGGGACGCCGATGTCGATGAATCCGCTGGTCCGGGTGAAGGCCGCCAGGGCGCCGGATCGGGCCATCGGTTCGAGCACGTCACGCTCCAGCGAGAAGTTTTCCCTGTCCGGCAGCGCCGCGAGCGCGCGTGGCGTGAGGTAGTAGCAACCGGCATTGATGAACCCGCCACCGGTCCCCTGCTTTTCCCGGAATGCCTCGATCCGGTCGCCGGCGATGGCGACCGACCCGTATCGGGACACGTCGTCGACCTGCGCCAGGGCCACCCCGGCATCCGCCCCGGCGGCCTCCGTGGCGGCCTGCAACGCTTGCGGTGCGTACCGCAGGAAAGTGTCGCCGTTGACGACGTGCACGCCCTCGCCCGGCGCGAGCCGGCCCGCGGCCAGCCGCACCGCGCCGCCCGTGCCCAGTGGCTGGTCTTCGCGGGAGTAGTCGACCGCCATCGCGCCCCATCGCGGGCCGGCGAATCGCTCGACCGCGGCCGCCATGTAGCCGGTCGCCAGCACGACGTGCCGCACGCCCCCGGCCTCCAGCGCATCGAGCAGCCATGCGAGGAACGGACGCCCGGCGACGGGCGCCAGCGCCTTGGGCAGGTCGGCCACCACGCTGCGCAGCCTGGTCCCCAGGCCCCCGGCCAGGACGATGGCCTGGTCAGCCGCCATCTTGCCGGGGATGCATGCGCGCTTCGACCAGTGCGCAGACCATGTGGCCGAGGAATTCGTGGCCTTCCTGGATCCGCGGCGTCTCCGTGGAAGGCACCTTGAAGCAGGTGTCGCACTTCGCGGCGAGCGCGCCTCCGGCCTTTCCGGTGAAGCCCACCACGCGCATCCCGCGCTCGCGCGCGGCATCGGCGGCACGCAGGATGTTCGGCGAGTTGCCGGAGGTGGAGATCGCGAGCAGCACGTCGCCGGCCTGTCCCAGTGCCTCGACCTGGCGGGCGAACACGTAGTCATAGCCGTAGTCGTTTCCGATCGCCGTCAGGATGCTGCTGTCCGTCGTCAGCGCGATGGCCGCGAGGCCGGGCCGGTCGTAATAGAAGCGGCTGACCAGTTCACCGGCCCAGTGCTGCGCATCGGCGGCGCTGCCGCCGTTGCCGGCGAACAGCAGGCGCCCGCCGGCCTGCAGCGCTTCGACGCAGGTGTCCACCGCCTCGAGGATCGTGTCGGGCAACGAGGAGTCCGCGGCCATCGTGTTGAAGTTTTCGAGCGCCTTGCGGAATTCGCTGGCAATGGCTTCCTTCGAAGATGCGTCGTTCATGGTGTCCTCCAGGCGACGGCGCCCTGCGGATTGAAATGGAAATCGAGCAGCGTGCCGCCCTGGGCCTGCAGCGCGCGCGATAGCGCGACGCGGTCGACCGGGTCGCAGACGAACATCATGAAGCCGCCGCCGCCCGCACCGGACACCTTCGTCGCCAGGGCACCGTTGGCGGTGGCGACCTGCTCCACGGCATCGATCACCGGATTGGTGATGCTGGCCGCCATGCGCTTCTTGGCTTCCCATCCGGCCTGCATCGTCCGCGCAAAGCGACCCATGTCGCCCCGCAGGAGTGCTTCCTTCATCTGCACCGCCTCCGCCTTCAACCGATGCATCGCGTCGACCGATGCGGCATTGCCCGCGGCAGCGTTGCGCGACTGCTCGTCGATGATTCGCGCCGACTCGCGCGAGACCCCGGTGAAGTACAGCAGCAGCGATGACTCCAGTTCGGCCAGGACCCAATCCTTCATCCGCAACGGGTTGACGATGACCCGGTTGTCGGCATGGAACTCCATGAAGTTGAAGCCGCCGAATGCCGCCGCGTACTGGTCCTGCTTGCCGCCTGCCAGGGCAAGGTCGCGGCGCTCGATCTCCCACGCCAGCCGCGCGACCTCGTATTCGCCGAGCGCGAGCATGAAATACTCGGCCAGCGCCGTGACCAGCGCCACCACGAGGGTCGACGATGACCCGAGGCCGGAACCCGGCGGCGCATCGGAGAACGTCCGGATCCGCAGCGGCGCCTGCCTGCCGTCCATGAAGTCCCGCACGACGCGCAGGTATGTCCCTGCCAGCAACTGCAGCTCCGGACCCGCCCCGTCCAGCTCCCCGGGGGTCCATTGACCGCTGGCGTCGCGGTCTAGCGCGTGCAGTTCCACCATGCCGCTGGGCGAGGCATCCACGGTGACGTAGGCGTACTTGTCGATGGCGGCGTTCATCACGAACCCGCCATGCTGGTCGCAGTAGGGCGCCACGTCCGTCCCGCCCCCCGCGAGGCCGAGGCGCAGTGGCGCGCGGGCGCGGACGATCACGGCCGGGCCTCGGGCCGCACGCCCAGCGCCGACAGCAGCGTCGCGGCCATCGCCTCGCGCGAGAACCGCTGCTCCGCGAACCTCGCACCCGCGTCCGACCGCCCGCGCCAGTGCGTCCCGTCCTTCAGGAGCGCCACGACGGCGGACGCGATCGCATCCACGGTCGCCTCCACGTCGCAGACCGACTCCACGCCTTCCAGGCCTTGCGCACCCACGGGCGTCGTCACCAGCGGCAGCCCCTGTTGCAACGCCTCGACGACCTTGCTTTTCACGCCGGCGCCGAACCGCAGGGGGACCACGGCGACGCGCGCCTGCCGATACCGCCGGGCGAGTTCGGCGTCGCTGACGAACCCGGTGACCTCCACGCCTTCGCCGGCCATCTCCAGCACGCGCTCGGTCGGATTCGCACCGACGAGCGACAGGCGCGCGCCGGGAACCTGTTCCCGCACCTTCGGCAGGATGTCGTAGACCAGCCATTCGGCGGCGTCGATGTTGGGCGGATGGGCGAATCCCGCGACGAACAGGATGCCGTCCCGGTCGCCAGGCTCGAGCCCCGTCCCGAAATGGTCGTAGGCATACGGGAGGATCGGGCGAGCGTCGACGGATGGCTCGAGGGCGGTGACCACGTCGGCCTCGTCCCGCGACGGGTAGAGGACGACGTCGGATCGGCGCCAGATGTCCCGCTCGAGTGCCTCGAGCTTCTCGGCGTGCGGCAGCAGGTTCGGCTGGTCCAGCACCTCCGCCTCCTGGCGCACGCGCCTGAAATGCAGGTCATGTCCGTAGTAGGCGACCCGCGCACCGGGGAACGCCTTGCGCGCCGGCTCGAGGAACTTGCCCGCCACGTCGGGTCGCGACAGCAGGATCGCATCGATCTCGACCCCTTCGTCCGCGAGCGCGGCCAGGCCGCCCAGCCAGCGCGTGCCGTGGTAGACCTCCACGCCGAGCGCCTGGAGGCGCGGCGCGTAGTCGGGGTCGAAGTGGAGGTTGTCGGGCCAGAACTTCACCACGCACCCGGCCTCGACCAGGCGCTGCAGGAACGCGAACATCGTGCGCGATCCGGCGTCGCGGTCGGGTTGCGGCACGTAGTGGTCCACCACCAGCACCACCGGCCTGTCCCAGGCACGGTCGCGCGCGCGCGCGACATGCTCGCCGTTCGGATAATGGCTCGCGAGCACGGCGCCCCATCGTTCGCGGAACTTCGCCTGGTTGGCGACCTGGTACGCCTTGATGCCGCTCCCGGTGTCGGTGCCGTGCGAAATGCCCTCGTGGTGCACGACTTCCGCGAACGGCGTGTAGTAGGCCTGCAACCCGCGCTCCCGGAGCTTGAAGGCCAGGTCGGAATCCTCGCAGTAAGCGGGCGCGTACTGTTCGTCGAAGCCGCCCAGGTCCGCGAAAAGCTGTCGCGGCACCATCAGCGCCGCGCCGGACACGTAATCGGCCCGCCGCACGTAGTTGAACTCAGAGGCCGCAGGGTCGCCGAGGCGGCCGTAGTTCCAGGCCGACGCGTCCCGCCACACGATGCCACCGGCTTCCTGCAACCGGCCATCCGGATACACGAGCTTCGCACCGGCCACGCCCGCGTCGCCATGCATCCGGAACACCTCGACGAGCGCATCCAGCCAACCCGGCCGGACTTCGGTGTCGTTGTTGAGGAAGCACAGGTACTCACCACGCGCCAGGCCGATCGCCTGGTTGCAGGACCGGATGAAGCCGAGGTTCCGGGGGTTGGCGTGGTAGCGCAGGCCCGGTATCGCTGCGAGCTCGGCGATCTCCGCGTCGCCGGACGCGTCTTCGAGCACGAGGACTTCGAACGGAAACCCCGCGCCGGCCAGTTGCACGGAACGAAGGCACCCCAGGGTGTACCCGAGGTTGCCGTAGGTCGGCACGACGACCGATACGAGCGGCGCCTCGGCCGGCTCGAAGCGGACATCGGCCAGTTCGAAACCCTGGTGGTGCAGGTCCTGGCGCGGCGGCGCGGCCGGCAAAGGCGATTCCGCCTCGGTGCCGCGCAGGCGCGCCATCCCGTGCCGCAAAGGCGCGGACAAGCGCCAGGCGCGGGATTGCCGGATCCCGGTGATGTGGTTCCGCAGCGCAGCCGCGTAGCGATCCCGTTCCTCGACTGCCCGGCGCAGCTCCGCGGCGTGCTCGTACTGCCGGGCCAGTTCCGCGGCGTGCCGTTCGCGGTCGGCGTGGATCGCGATGACCCGCGCATTCTGGACGTCCAGTTCGGCCGATACACGACCGAAGTGGGCCCACGCGTCGTCGAGGTCCGCTGCCAGTCGCGTCGCGCGTGCCTGCTCCTCCGCGAACATCCCGCGCAGCGTAGTGAGTTCGGCATCCAGCGACTTCGCCCATTTCACGGCACGGGCGTGGTCGGCCGAAGCCGCCGAATAGAGGTCGCGCGTCGCCACGAGCTCGGCATCCAGCGACTTCGCCCATGCCACGGTCTTCTCGTGGCCGGCGACGGCCTCGGCATGCCGGTTGCGCAGCGTGTCGAGCTCGAAATCGAGCGATTTCGCCCAGGCGGCCGTCTTCTCGTGGCCGGCCACGAGAAGACGGC
>CAMPJU010000028.1 GCA_946886995.1 uncultured Lysobacteraceae bacterium | reverse complement strand
GAGCCCCCGATGCAGGGCGGCGGCGGCATGGGCGGCATGGGCGGCATGGATTTCTAAGTCGGTCCGCAGCCCCCGTAGCCCGGATGCAGCCAACGGCGGAATCCGGGAACACGAAAGAGCCCCGCAGCAACGCGGGGCTCTTTTTTTGCGTCACTCCATCCACGGATTGCGCATCGGCGCGACCGCCGTGACGTCCTCCGCGGTGTGGATGCGTTCGATCTGCGCGCGCAGCATCGCCTCGACCTTCCCCTCGACGGGGATCTTGTCCTGGTCGAGCAGGCGCTGGTACGCGGTGATCGCCTCCCCGCGACGGCCGAGCCGGACGTACGCGTTGCCGAGTTCGACCGCGGCGTCGATGCGCTGTGGCGCGTGCACCACGGATTCCTCGAGGCGGGCGGCCACCAGGGACCAGTCGTCGCCGCCTTCCTTGTAGATGTAGTCCATGACCCGGCCGATCATGCTGCTGGCGCGTGCGCGCGGACGGACCAGCGTGCCGCGCCAGACCATGACGTGGCCCCGGCGTTCCACGAGCTCCATGTCGCGGAACACTTCGGCGGGATCCCAGTCCCATTGGGGCCAGGGCAGGGCGCTGGTCATCGAGTAGACGAACCAGCCCTCGTAACGCCCCTCGACATTGGTGTCCCGGAGCGACTCCACGAACCGGCGCTGGTTGAGTTTCGCGGCCTTCATCTGCTCCTCGCCGACCCAGTAGTCGACGTACATCGGCAGCCCGGACGGTGCGACCAGCCGGTCGTGGATGTCGCGCAGTTCGTGGAAGCGCTGGCCGAGGTCGAGCCCTTCGTGCATGAAGTACCGGTGCGCGCCGGCGGTGCCGCCGACCAGTTCGTTGTGGTACTCCCAGAGCCGCGGCTCGCGCAACGTCATCGCGGCGGCGACCAGGTAGACCGCCGCGACCGCGCCGATCGCCACGCGCGAGCGCCGCCGCCAGGCCCAGTGCACCACGCCGCCGGCAAACACCGCCGCGCCCAGCAGGACCGGCATCGCATGCCGGACGCCGCCCCAGATGCCGTCCGACCCGACGAGCGCCAGCATGTGGAATCCGCACGCGGCCACCACCGTCGCGAGCGTCCACCGGGTACTGGCGGGCAGGGCGCGGCGGAACGCGAGCGGGATGCCCGCCAGCGCAAGCGCCAGCAGTGCGAGCGGGACCTTCGATGCCAGGATCGCCGGCCAGCTGAACCACGGCGGCTTGCCGTAGTGCACCTCGCCCCAGACGAAGTGCATGCCCAGGCCGCGACCTTCCACGCCGGTGCGCACGGTGTCCGCCAATCCCCAGAGGTAGGAGCGGGGCAGCAGGTGGTATTCGTCCGCGAACGCGAGGCCCGCGCGCCAGTGCGGCAGCGCGATCTCGTCGATCTTCGCCTCGATCGGCGCGTTGAACGCATCGCTGCCGTCGGCGCCCGCGTGGAAGCGCAGGCCGTACGTCGCCCACAGCAGTGCGAGTGCGATCGCCGCGCTGGCGACCAGCATCGCGGCCCTGCGCGCCAGTTCGCGCGGCGCGCGAAGCGCACCGACGAACGCCGCGACGGCCAGCACCAGCGCCAGGCCGGCCAGTCCCGCCAGCGCGGAATGCTTGGCCGCCAGCGCCAGGCCCATGGCGGCGCCGAGCGCGAACGCCCAGCGCCACCGCCAGGTGGCGGCGAGCACCCCGCCGGCGACGGCGGCCAGGCCGAGCGTCAACGCGAGCGGGAGGTCGGTCATCACCACCGGCAGGTGGGCGCCGATCGTCGGTTCCAGCGCCAGGAAGGCCAGCGTGCCCGCCGCCCATGGCAGCCCGCAGGCGCGCCAGAGCAGTCCGCCGAGGGCGAGCAGCAGCAGTCCGTGGAACGTCCACAACGCCAGGCGCGCGCGCGACTGGACCGCCCGCGGGTCGTTGTCGAAGAACAGCGTCCTCTCGACCCATTCGCGTTCCTGGATCTTCTCGCTCAGCGGCGGCAATGGCGGCATCTGCAGCGCGTCGTGCATCCATGCGCCGACCCACAACTTCACCAGCGGCGGATGTTCCGGGTTGAGATGGAACCCGTCGCCGCGCGCGTAGCTCTTGCCGGCGACGACGTGCCAGGGTTCGTCGACCGTGAAGCTGTCGCGGTGGGTGCCCGCAGCGGAGCGGAGGATGGCCAGCAGGACCAGCGCGGCGAGCAACGACCAGCCGAGCCAGGGTGCGGCGGAGGCGGAGCCGGGGTGACGCGGCGATGTGGCCATCAGGGCAGGAACGCGGGCCGGATCAGGCGACGGACAGCCGTTCGTCGGCGCTGGCGAGGGCTGGCGCGCATTCATCCTGAACCGTTCAGTTCTTTTTTGCAGTGCAGCGTGCATCACTCGTAACGTTTCCTTCACGATGGTCCCGCATCCCGACGTGGGGGAGGGAGCAGGCCCGTATCCGGTTCGCCGGTGCGGGCTTTTTATTTGCGCCGCCGGCAACCGGCGCGCGTTGCTGCGATCATCGCGGGATGCCCGCGGCACCCTCGGACGCCCTCGAAAGCCATCTGCAACGCGCACTTGCGCGGTTGCCGGGTGCGCCGGACGCCTTGCGGCCCCTGGCCATCGCCAGCGAATTCGCGATCGACACGCTTGTCCGGCAGCCCGGGCTGGCCGACGCCTGGCTGGCCGATCCCGATGCGCCGGCGCCCACCGCCCCGGCGCTGGACCCGGCGGAGCGGGACCAGTGGGCCGCCCGGTTGCGGCGCTACCGGGCAGCAGCATCGGCGCGGCTGGTCTGGCGCGACGTGCAGGGCCTGGACGCCGTCGGCGACACCCTGGACGGCGCCACCGGGTTGGCCGAACGCTGCCTCGGACTGGCGCTGGAGGCGCTTGAAGCGGAGTTCGTCGCGCGACATGGCGTGGTTCGCGCGGCCGACGGCAGCTCGCAACGGCTGGTGGTCTTCGCCCTCGGCAAGCTCGGCGGCGGCGAACTCAATTTTTCCTCCGACATCGACGTGGTCTACGGGTTTCCGCAGGGCGGCGAATCGGATGGGGCGCGGCCGCTCGGCGCGGAGGACTGGTTCGCGCGGCTGGGCCAGCAACTCGCGAAGCTGCTGGACGAGCGCACCGTCGACGGTTTCTGCCATCGCGTCGACCTGCGGCTCCGGCCGTTCGGTGGCGCCGGTCGCGTGGCGCTCTCGTTCGCGGCGATGGAGCAGTACTTCCAGCGCGAAGGACGCGACTGGGAACGCTATGCGTGGCAGAAGGCGCGCCCGGTGGCGGGCGACCTCGCGGCAGGCGAATCGTTCCTGCGCACGCTGCGGCCGTTCGTCTACCGGCGGTACCTGGACTACGGCGCGCTCGACGGGTTGCGCGAGATGAAGGCGGCGATCGCGGCGGAAGTCGCGCGCAAGGAACTGGCAGACGACATCAAGCGCGGGCCCGGCGGCATCCGCGAGATCGAGTTCCTGGTGCAGGCGCTGCAGTTGATCCGCGGCGGGCGCGAACCGGCATTGCGCGAGGCACGGCTGCTGCCCGCGTTGCGCGCGCTGGTGGCCGCCGGCCACGTCGCGCCCGCCGCGGGCGAGGCGCTCGCCGATGCCTACCGCTGGTTGCGGCACCTGGAGAACCGCCTGCAGATGCTGCGCGACGAACAGGTGCACGCGTTGCCCGGCAACGACCTGGACCGCGAGCGGATCGCGCTGGGGCTGGGCTTCGACGACTGGGACGGGCTGCGCACCACGCTGGACGGCCACCGCGAGCGCGTCGGCAACGAGTTCGATGCCCTGCTCGCGCCGCGGGGCCGGCGTGCGCCACCCGATGTGCTGGCGGTGTACTGGCGTGCGTTGCCGGCGGCGGGCGAAGCGACCGCGCTCGGTGACGCGGGTTTCGACGACGCCGCCGCGGCGGATACGGCACTGCGCACGTTCGCGCGCGCACCGGGCGTGCAGGGCCTGTCGGACGCGGCGCGCGCGCGCCTGGATCGCGTGGTGCCCGCGCTGCTGGGGGCCGCGGTGGCGTCGGCGCAACCGGATGCGGCGCTGCATCGCGCGCTCGCGCTGATGCACAACATCCTGCGCCGGGCGAGCTACCTGGCGTTGCTCGACGAACAGCCGGCGGCGCTCCAGCGCCTGGTCGACGTGGTGTCGCGCAGCGCCTTCCTCGCCGACCGGCTGGCGGCGCACCCGTTGCTGCTGGACGAGCTGCTGGACGTGCGCGTGTCCGGGCCCATGCCCGATCGCGACATGCTGCGTCGCGCGTGCACCGCGGCCGTCGAGGCGGACGACCCGGAGGCCGCGCTGCACACGTTGAACGAGAAGCGCCAGGCCTTCAGCTTCCGCATCGCGCTGGCCACGCTCGACGGTCGCCAGCCGGCGCAGCGCAGCGCCCGGCAGCTGGCCTGGCTGGCGGACAGCGTGGTGGCCGGCGTCCTCGTCCTGGCGCGGCGCGAGGTCGGCCGCGCGCACGGCACGATCGCCGATGCGCGCTTCGCGGTGCTCGGCTACGGCAGCCTCGGCGGCGAGGAACTCAACTTCGGCTCCGACCTGGACCTGGTGTTCCTGTACGACGCGCCGCCGGATGCGGAATCCGATGGCGAGCGCCCGCTCGACGCCCCGCGCTGGGCCGCGCGGCTGGCGCAGAAGGTCGTCGCGCTGCTCGGTGCCGTCACCGGCGCCGGACGGCTGTACGAAGTCGACGTGCGCCTGCGTCCCGACGGGGCCAAGGGCCTGCTCGTGTCCACGCTGGCCAGCTATGCCGAGTACCAGCGCGAGCGCGCCTGGACCTGGGAGCACCAGGCGCTGGTGCGTGCACGCGGCGTGGCCGGCGACGCCGCGTTGCTGGAAGCCTTCGGCACGGTGCGCGACGAAACGCTGGCGCGCAGCCGCGACCCGCGACAGCTGCGCGTCGACGTGGCCGCGATGCGCGCCCGGATGCGCCGCGAGCTGGACCGGTCGACGGCGGCCCGGTTCGACCTCAAGCAGGGCAGTGGCGGGCTGGTCGACCTGGAGTTCCTGCTGCAGTACCGGGTGTTGCGCGACGCGCATGCGACCCCGGCGCTGCTCGTGCCGCGCGACACCCCGGGGTTGCTGGATGCGCTGTGCAAGGCCGGCACGTTGGCGCCAGCGGGATGCGCGGCGTTGCTAGATGCGCACGCGGCGCTGCTCGACGCGGGCCTGCACTGCACCCTCGACCGCCGCGCGCGGCTGGTGGTGCCGGAGAACGATGCACTGGAGGCCGCGCGCGAGGCGGTCCGGGTGGCCTGCGCGACCGAGGGGCTGGACGTGGTGCAGCCGGCCTGACGGCGCAGCTTTCTCGCTAGAGGCCCAGCCGCGCGCGCACTTCGGCGGCCACGCGCGAGGTCTCGCGCAACGGGTCGACCGGGAAGGGTTCGATCTGCAGCGGTCCGGCCGCCGGGTCCAGCGCGCGCGCGCGGCCGGATTTCACCAGCGCGTCGATGAACCCGCGGGGGCGCCCGCGCTGCCGGTCCGGCCAGGCGATGAACAGTGGCGCGGCGGTCGCGGCGGCCTCCGACAGCATGTTCACCGAGTCCGGCGTGCAGACGATGCGGTCCGCCCAGGCCAGCAGGCCCGGATAGGGATTGCGGGCGGGGTCGCCCTCCACCTCGCCGCCGGTCCAGCGCAGCCCGGGTACCGCGCCGCGCGAGGCCCGCAGGCGCTGTTTCCAGGCTTCGGGCGTGCGCCGCGAGGTCGTCGCCAGCAGGCTGCCGCCCTCGCGCAGGCAGACCGCCTCCAGCGCGTCGACCAGGGCGCCGAACGCGGCATCGTCGACGGCGACGTGCGCGCTGGTGCCACCGGCCAGCAGCACGATCCGCGGCCGCGGCTGCTGGCCCAGCGCAGGATGATCGCGCCGGCCCTGCGCCAGCCACAGATCGTCGACGGGGTGGAGGCTGCCGGTCAGCCGGATGACGTTGTCGCCGCGCAGCGCGTCGTGCCGCGGGACGACCACCAGGTCCCAATGCGCGGGATCCAGGCGCGGGTCGAGCACCTGCACGGTGCGTGCACCGGCTTCGCGCAACAGTCGGGTGGCCAGCGCCGCCTGGCGCCCGCATCCGATCGCGAGCGATGGCGGCGTGGCCAGCGCCCGTGCGAACGGGGCGCCGAACGCTTGGCGCGCGCCGGGCAGCCGGCGCGGCGATGCCCAGCGCCATGGCGCGCGCGCATCGAGCGTCCAGTTGCGTGCGGTGTCCACGCCCAGGGCGGTCGCCAATGCGGCGGCCTGGCGCAGGTTGCCCGCGCGCCCGTCGGTCACGACCCAGACGGCCGATGGATCGGCTGGAAGTTCGGTGCCCCGTTGCATGCGCGCAGCCATTCCGTTCCGGAGGTAGCGGGCCCCACTCGCCGGCCACACTCTACACTGCGGCGTTTGTCGCATTCATCGCCAGGAGGCCCCCCGATGCCAGAGCTCACGCCCGCCGCGTTCGACCAGCTGTTCCGCCAGGCGCGCACCTACAACGCGTTCTCGGGGGAGGTCGGCGACGACCTGCTGCATCGCCTGTACGACCTGGTGAAGTGGGGGCCGACGACCGCCAACACCTGTCCCGCGCGCTTCGTGTTCGTGCGCTCGGCCGAGGCCAAGCGGCGCCTGGAGCCGGCGCTCGACGAAGGCAACCGCGCCAAGACCATGGCCGCGCCCTGCACGGTGATCGTGGCGTACGACCTGGACTTCTTCGAGAAGTCGCCGGTGCTGTTCCCGCACACGGACGCGAAGTCCTGGTTCGACGGCAAGCCGGACGACGCGCTGGACACCATCGCGCTGCGCAACAGCAGCCTGCAGGGCGCCTACCTGTTGCTGGCCGCGCGTGCGCTGGGGCTGGATTGCGGCCCGATGTCCGGTTTCGACAACGCGAAGGTGGATGCCGAGTTCTTCGGTGGCACCCGCATCCGTTCCAACTTCCTGGTCAACCTGGGCCACGGCGACCCGTCGAGCATCTTCCCGCGCTCGCCGCGGCTGGGTTTCGACGAAGCCTGCCGCATCGAGTGACCGCGCGATGATCGTCGAACGTCCCGGCGCCGCGCGCGGGCATGTCGCCGCCGGGTGGCTCGACAGCCGCCACACCTTTTCGTTCGGGCAGTACCACGACCCGGCATGGATGGGCTTCGGCGCGCTGCGCGTGCTCAACGAGGACCGGGTGGCGCCGGGCGCGGGATTCCCGACCCACGGCCACGCCAACATGGAGATCCTCAGCTACGTGCTCGAGGGCGCGCTGGCGCACCGCGACGACGCCGGCGGCGAGGGGGGCGTGCTGGTGCCGGGCGAGCTGCAGTGGATGGGCGCCGGCCACGGCATCCGCCACAGCGAATTCAACGGGTCGGACACCGAGCCCGTGCATTTCCTCCAGGTGTGGATCCAGCCGGACCGGGTGAATGCCCCGCCGGGTTGGGCCAGCCGCGCGTTCCCCGTGTCGGCGCGCCAGGGCCGATGGGCGGAACTGGCATCGCCGGACGGTGCCGGGGGCGGCCTCCCCATGCGCCAGCAGGCCTGGGTCCGGGGCACGCTGCTGGCGGGCGGCGCGAGCGTCGACCATCCCCTCGATCCGGGCAGGCGCTACTGGCTGCACGTGGCCCGTGGCGACATCGCCGTGGGTGGCCGCACGCTCACCGGCGGGGATGCGCTCGGGTTCTCGGGTGAGGGCGGCACCCTGTCGCTGCGCGGGGACGGCGCGGGCACCGCCGACGTGCTCCTGTTCGACCTGCCGGGCTGAGCGGGCGCGGCTAAACTGTCGCCATGCCGCAGAACGATGCCCACGCCATGCCCGAGCCCGCCACCCCCGTCGCCGCGAACAGCCGCCAGCGCTACGAAGTCACGCGCGCCGACCTGCCGCTGAGCTGCCCGCTGCCGTCGATGGCGTTGTGGAACTCGCACCCGCGCGTCTACCTGCCCATCGAAGCCGAGCGCGGCGAGGCGGACTGCCCGTACTGCGGGGCGCATTTCGTCCTGGTCGACTGAGCGGATGGCGGCGACCGCGCCCGGCGCATCGCGGCGCGCGCTGACCGTCGTGCAACTGCTGCCGGCCCTGGAGGCCGGTGGCGTCGAGCGCTCCACCCTCGAGATCGCAGAGGCCCTGCAACGCGCCGGCCACCGCGCGGTGGTGGTCTCCGCCGGCGGTCGCCTGGTGCCTGCGCTGGAGGAGACCGGCGCACGCCACGTCCGCCTCGACATCGGGCGCAAGTCGCCGTGGACCCTGCGCCATGCGTGGACGTTGCGGCGGCTGTTCGCCGACGTCGGCGCCGACATCGTGCATGCGCGGTCGCGGCTGCCTGCCTGGCTCGCCGTGCTTGCCCTGGCTGGCCGCTCCGCGCGCGCCAGGCCGCGGTTGGTCACCACGGTGCACGGCCTGAACTCGCCGTCGCGCTACAGCGCGGTGATGGCCCGTGGCGAACGCGTCATCTGCGTATCCGAGACCGTCCGCAAGCACGTCCTAGCGCATTACCCCGCGACCGACCCGGCCCGCCTGCGGGTGGTCCCGCGCGGCGTCGACCCGCGGCGCTTCCCGCGGGCGCCGGGCCGCGACGCGGCCGCGCGCGCAGCGGTGGCGGAGCGCCATCCCGCCCTCGGCGGATTCGGCGCGCTGCTGCTGATGCCCGGCCGCGGCACGCGGCTGAAGGGCCATGCCGACGCACTGCAACTGCTCGCCCGGCTGCGCGCCGACGGCGAGGATGCGCGCCTGTGGATGCCCGGCGCACGCGACCCGTCGCGGGCGGCGTACGTCGCCGAGCTGGAGGCGCTCGCCCGAACCCTTGGCATCGAGGACGTGGTGGCGATGACCGGGCCGACCGATGCGATCGCCGAGGCCTATGCGGCGAGCGACCTGGTGCTGCAGCTGTCGCGGCGGCCGGAGGCGTTCGGCCGCACCGTGCTGGAGGCGCGCGCCGTGGGCCGCGCGGTGCTCGGCTGGGACCACGGCGGCGTCGGCGAGACCTTGCATGCCTGGCAGCCGGAAGGGCTGGTCGAACCGTTCGACATGGAGGCGTTGCAACTGGCGGCGCACGTGCTGCTCGCCCGGCCACCGTCGCCACCGGCTACGATGCCCGACACCTTGCGCGAGATGCAGGACGCCACGCTGGCCGTGTATGCAGAGCTCATCGACTGACCACACCGGCGAGGCGCCGGCCATCGCGACGCCGTCCGCCGCACCCGGCTGGCGCTGGGCGCCGGCCTGGGTCCTCGCATACGTCGCGCTGTGGCCCGCGCCGGGCTACGCGGAAGGCGTGCTGGTGCTCGGCGCACTGGTGGCGATGTGGAAACTGCTGGCGTCCAGCTTCCGGGGCGGCTCGCAGCTGCTGAGCCACCAGGCGTGGGCGCTGACAAGCGTGCTGTTCTTCGCGTACTGGCTGCCGGAGCTGGTGTCCAGCTTCGACGCGGTGGATTCCGGCCGCGCGTTCCGCGAGGCCGCGGTCGACCTGCGCTACCTGCCGTTCCTGTGGCTGGCCGCATCGTCGGTGGCGAGTGCGCAGGGGCGACGCATCACCTTCGGCGGACTGGCCGTGATCGTGGCCATCTGGACGGTCGACGGGCTGGTGCAGGCGCTCGGCGGCGCGAGCCCGCTGTTCTCGGCGATGGACGCGGTGAAGCACGCCGCCACCGGGCGCAGCCTGTGCAGCGCCGAGGAACTCGCCGCGGTCGACCGGCTGGGCGGCGTGTTCGGGCCGTGCAACCTCAAGCTCGGCCCGGTGCTGGCCAGCCTGTCGCCGTTCGCGCTGTATGCGCTCGGGCGTCGGTTCGGCAGCGCGGGCTGGGGCATCGCCGCGGCGGTGATCGGGCTGGTGGTGCTGCTGGCCGGGTCGCGTGCGTCGTGGCTGGTCTTCGCGCTGGTGCTGCTGTTCTCGGGCTGGCGGATGCTGGGCTGGAAGCGGTTGCTGGGCGTGTTCGTGCTCGGCGTGCTGACGCTTGTCGCGCTGGGCATGGTGTCGCCGCAGGTGCGCGAGCGCATCGAGCGCACAACGCACGTGGTGGAGGCCGACCGCAATGGCGTGGACATGGCGTTGTCCGGCCGCACCCGCATCTGGGAGGCGGCGTGGTGCATGGCGTCGGCGCATCCCTTCAATGGCGTCGGCGCGCGCGGCTTCCGCGAGGCGTATCCCGCATGCGATCCGCGCCCGGGCACCGCGCCGGCATGGGGCGACGGCCCGGCACACCATGCGCACCAGATCGTGCTCGAAGTCGCCAGCGAGACCGGCGGATTCGGGTTGTTGCTGTGGCTGGCGGGCGTGGCGCTCGCCTGGCGCGCGTGGCGGTACGCAGGCCCGCACTCGCGCGAACGCGCGCGGCCGGCGATGCTGGCGCTGGCGGTGACCGTGTTTCCCCT
>CAMPJU010000027.1 GCA_946886995.1 uncultured Lysobacteraceae bacterium | reverse complement strand
CACCTGCATCAGGCCGCGCGCGTCGGCGGCCGAGCGCGCGTGCGCGGTGAACGTGCTCTCGGCGCGGATCTGCGCGGCGATCCAGGCCGGGTCCAGGTCGTGGCGGCGGGCTTCGCGACGCAGCAGCGCCTCGTGGTCGAGCGGGAAGCGCAGGTGGTACAGGCGCAACTCGTCCGGCTGGTCGCCGCCGAGGTAGAACACCGCGCGGTCGTACCAGCCGACCTCCTGCGCGCGCGCGATCGCGATGCGACGTTGCGCGTCGTCGAGCCGGGTCAGGGCGTCCTTCCATTCGCGGGCGGCCCACCCGGGGCGGTCCAGGCCATACAGCAGGAACGCCCGCTCGAGCGCCGGGTCGCCGGCGACGCGCGCCACGTCCGCGGGATCGAGGTCCGGGCGCCAGGGACAGAGCGCATACGGCGCGTCGATCCGGTCGGCGGCCAGGAACCCGTGGTAGTCGGCCTCGCGCGCGGCGGCTTCGTAGCGTGCGCGGGCGGTCGTTGCGTCGCCCGTGAGCGCGGCGAGGCGGCCCTCGAAGTACGCGTACTTCGAATCGGCGCGCTGGTCGGCGGGCATCGCGCGGATCGCGGCCAGCGCACCGGGCCAGTCGCTGCGTGCGAGCGCCTCGCGGACGCGCCATTCGTGCAGCCGCTCGTCGTACGCAGATGCCGGCACGTTGGCCAGCCGCCGCTCGGATCCAGGCAGGTAGGACGCGACCGACCACAGCGCGATCGGGTACAGCACGCGGGCGCGCTCGGCGTCGCTGAATCCGAGTGCCGCGGCGACCGGCGGCAGCAGTTGTTCCGCCTTGTCCGGGTCGGAGCGCGCCAGGTGCGCGAGCGCGTGCGAGGCGACCAGGCGGCTGCGATCCGTCTTCGGCCATGACGCCGCGCTGCCGTCGGGGGCCGCGACATAGGCGGCGTACGTCTCGCCGCGTGGACGCTCGTCGGCGGGGAGGTCACGCGCAATGAAGCGCATGAGGCCGGACGAACCCGTCGCTGCCGCCGCTTCCAGGCGCGCCCAGCGCAGCGCCGGCGTCAGGCCCCCGCGCGCGGCGAGGGTGTCGAACACGGGGTCGCAGGCTTCGGGCAGGGATTCGCCCGACTCGCGCCACAGCGCCCGGACCTGCGTGTCCCACGCCGCATCGGCCGCGCCCGTGGCGCTGCGCGCCTGCAGCGCATGGCATTGCAGGGTCGTACTGTCGACGTCCGGTTCCCACGCCGCCAGGAAGGCACGCCAGTCCTCGCGGTCGGCCAGCTCGGCCAGCCATTGCTCGCGGAACGCGGCGCCGACCGCCTGCCCGCGATGGCGTGCGAGGAAGTCGCTGCCGCGCGCGACGGAAAGGTCGTCGATGCCCGCCGACAGCGCGGCGTATTCGATCCAGCCGGCGAGCGGATGGTCGTCGAGGCCTGCCTCGCGCGCGGCCTGCACGTTGCCACGCGCGGCGGCCTCGAACGCGGCACGCAACGCGTCGTTGCCGGCGGTGGCACGCGCCGGCGACACCATCGGGAACATCGACAGGACGGCGACGATCGGCAACAGCCACGCGCGCGCGCGGCCTGCCTGCAGTGGGGGCTGGTAGGGCATCGGGGAATGATAGCGATGGATGGCGCGGCGGCATTCGCGCGCCGTGCACGTCGGTCAGGTGCGCAGGGCGACCTCGGGAACGTCCAGTTCGATCGACAGGGCCAGGTGGTCGGACAGGGCGGCGGGCAGTGCGCGGTGGTCGGCGCAGTTGCCCAGGCCCGGGGTGACCAGGATGTGGTCGATCGCCTTCACCGGCTTCCAGCTCGGGAACGTCGCGACCACGCAGGCCGGTGGTTGCAGCCGCGTGCGCTTGTACAGCAGTTCCATCTCGGGGCGATCGGGGGTGCAGTTGAAGTCGCCCATCAGCACCGCGTGCTCGTGGTCGTGGAGCAGTTCGGCGATGAACGCGAGTTGCGACAGCCGCGAGGCCGCGCCGAGCGAGAGGTGCGCCACGGCGACGACCAGTCCCTCGTCCCCGTCACCGAAGCGCGCGAGCAGCACGCCGCGGCCACGCACGCGGCCAGGCAGGGGATGGTCGCTGACCGCGACGGGTTCGATCCGGGCCAGCAACCCGTTCGCGCTGGACGCGACCCCGCCGACGCGCCGGTTGGGCTGGTGGCTCCAGTAGTCGAAGCCTGCGCGCTCGGCCAGGTAGTGCGTCTGGTTCGTGAATCCGGATCGGAGGCTGCCCGGGTCGCTCTCCTGCAGCCCGACGATGTCGTGCTCGCCGGCGAGCGTGGCGATCTGGTCGAGCGCGCCGCGCTTGTTGGTCGGCAATACGTGCGACCAGCTACGGGCCAGGTAGTCCGAATACCCGCGCGTGCTGGAACCCGCCTGGATGTTGGCACTGAGCAGCTTGAGCCGGCGCGTGTCCATGCGGGAAGGCCGGCGCGCATGGCGCCGGCCCGGGGCCCTTACGGCTGCGCCGCCGCACCCTCCTGCGCGGCGGGCGTTGTCCCGGCCCGCTCCCTCGCCACCAGGTGGCTTGCGATGCGCAGGGTGTCCGGCAGCGTGCGGCCGGTCACCCGGTACTTGCCGTCGACGATCAGGGTCGGGGTGCCGTCCACGCCGGAGCGCTGGATGAACTGGGCGGCGCGCTTGAGCTTGGCGTCGGTCCCGAAGCTCTGCATGGTCGCGGCGAAGTCGCCGGCATCCACGTCGGCATGCGAGGCGTACCACGCGCCGATCTCCTCCGGGGTGGCGTTCTGGATCGGCAGCTCGCGGCGGACGTGCAGCGCGGCGAACATGTCGTCGTGGGTCTGTTCGGCCACGCCCAGCGCCTCGGCGGCGTAGTAGGCCTTGGCGTACGGGATCCAGTAGCCGCCGAACGGCGCGGGGAGGTAGGTCACGCGCACGTCGGCGGGCAGCCGGGACTTCCACGCGCTGATCAGCGGGTCGAACGTCGCGCAGTGCGGGCAGGTGTAGCCGAAGACCTCGACGACCTCGACCTGGCCGTTGGCCGGTTCGAAGGTCTCGCCGTTGGCGATCACCACGTAATCGGTGCCCTCGACCGGGGGCGCGCCGCTGGCGGCGGCCGCAAGCGCGGCTTCGGCTTCCGCAGGGTCGATCGCGGGAGCGGCGTCCGCAGCGGTGGCGGTGGCTGCCGGCGCACTGTCGGCCGTGGCGGCCGCGGGCGTCGTGGCGGCGGGTGCCGCGGGCTCCGGATCGTCCTGTGCGGTGCAGGCGGCGATCGGCAGCAGGGCGGCCATGAACAGGGCAAGGCGCGAAATCATTCCGTCATCTCCTCGTTGGGCGGCCGCAGCCGGAGGATACCGGGGAGCGACCTGAACGCCCCGTGCAGGCTGGGCGTCGGATACGAAGGCGCCGGCAGGTGCCGGCGCCGGGTCAAGCCATGGGATCGACCGCGGCAGGGCCGCGGGGTTCCGTCATTCGGCGGCGACGGGGTTGGGATGCAGGCCCTCGATGTAGCTGGCCAGCGCCTGGATTTCCTCGTCGGTCAGTTCGGCGGCCACGTCGGCCATCACGGAATTGGCGTGGTCGCCGGTGCCGAGCGCCATGCCCTCGCGGAACAGTTCCAGCTGGCGCGCGGTGTAGTCGGCGAACTGGCCGGCGACGGAGGGATACGGCGGGCCCGGGTTGCCGCGGCCGGCGGGGCCGTGGCACGCCATGCAGGCCGGGATGCCGCGCGCGGCGTTGCCGGACCGGTACAGCTGCTGCCCGACCTCGAAGAACTTCATGCCGGCGTAGTCGCCGGTGGCGATCTCCGCGTCGTCGGCGATGCCCGCGCCCGCGGACTGGCCGGCGAAGTACGCGCCGATGTCGCGCATGTCCTGCGCGCTGAGCGGCATCGCATACGGCTGCATGATCGCGGCCATCGGCGTGGTGCGCTCGCCCGCCTTGAACAGCGCGAGCTGCCGCGCCATGTAGCGCTCGTTCTGGCCGGCGATGCGCGGGTACTGCGGGTCGGACGGATTGCCGTCGACGCCATGGCAGGCGGCGCAGACGGTGGCCTTGGCGGCACCTGCCTCGGCATCGCCCGGGTGGGTGTCGGCCAGGTCGGCAAGCGCCGTGTCCTCGATGGACGTGGTCTGGATCGTGCCCGGCGCCTCCAGCGGCGAGACGGTCGCGGTCGAGCCGGCCGGCTGCGTGCCCGCCGGTTCGGCGGCCGCGGGCACGTCCTCGCCGGCGGGCGGCGTCGCTGGTTCGGCGGTGGGCGTGTTCTGGGCAATGGCTGCGGCGGCCACCGCGAGGGCGGCGAGACCGGCGAGGCCGAGGACGCGGGGATGGCGCATGCAGGACTCCGGGGCGCGTTGGGGTTGGCGCGCCGAAGGCGGCCGAAACCGTGAAATTATCGGCTCGCGCCGCGGGCGGGTCAAACCGTTCCGCCGGTGTCGCGCCGGCCGCGATGCGGCCCATGCGATCCTATCGCCATGGCTTCCCCCAATCCCCTCGCGCGCGCCCGCTACCTGCTCGCCGCGCACACGCCGCGCCAGTTGCCGCCCGATGGCGGGGCGGAAGTCGCGTTCGCCGGGCGCTCCAATGCCGGCAAGTCCAGCGCCCTGAATGCGCTGGTCGGCCAGAACGCCCTGGCCCGGGTGTCCAAGACGCCGGGCCGCACGCAGCAGCTGGTGTTCTTCGACGTCACTGCCGGCAGCGAGGGCGCGGCCGCGGTCCCGCCGGACCAGGCGCGCTTCCTGGTCGACCTGCCGGGCTACGGCTACGCCAAGGTCCCGCAGGACCTGCAGGCGCACTGGCAGGCGTTCCTGGATGGTTACTTCGGGTCGCGGATGGCGTTGCGCGGGCTGGTGGTGGTGATGGACATCCGGCATCCGCTGAAGGAGTACGACCGGCAGATGCTGGGCTACGCGGTGCGCCGCGGCCTTCCGGCGCATGCGCTGCTGACCAAGGCCGACAAGCTGTCGCGCGGCGCGACCGCCAACACGGTGCAGGCGGTCCGGCGCGATCTCGGCAATGCGTTCGGCGACTCGGTCAGCGTGCAGGCGTTCTCGGGCGAGTCGAAGCAGGGGGTCGACGAGGCGCGCGCGGTGGTTTCGGGCTGGCTCGGCCTGTTCGACTGAGGCGCGCATGTCCGGACCCAGCGAAACCGAAGAGACCCCGATCACCGGCCGCGACGCGCTGGTGGAATACATCGCGTCGGGCAGCAAGCCGCGCGATGCGTGGCGCATCGGCACCGAGCACGAGAAGTTCGGCTTCCGGCTGCAGGACCTGCGTCCGCCCACGTTCGACGGCGAGCAGGGGATCGAGGCGCTGCTGAAGGGCCTCGTGCGGTATGGCTGGCGGCCGGTCGAGGAGGCGGGCCGCACCGTCGCGCTGGTGCGCCGTGGCGCTTCGGTGACGCTCGAGCCCGCCGGCCAGCTGGAGCTGTCGGGCGGGATGCTCGAGACCATCCACGACACCTGCTGCGAAGTCGACGGCCACCTGGTCGAAGTGAAATCCGTCGCCGACGAACTCGGCCTCGGCTTCCTGGGCATGGGCTTCCAGCCGAAGTGGCGGCGCGACGAGATGCCGTGGATGCCCAAGGGGCGCTACGGGATCATGCGCGCGTACATGCCGAAGGTCGGCGGGCTCGGCCTGGACATGATGACCCGCACGTGCACGGTGCAGGTCAACCTGGACTACGCCGACGAAGCGGACATGGTGAAGAAGTTCCGCGTGTCGCTGGCGTTGCAGCCCATCGCCACCGCCCTGTTCGCCGATTCGCCGTTCACCGAGGGCAGGCCCAACGGCTTCCTGAGCTACCGCTCGCACATCTGGACCGACACCGACCCGCACCGCACCGGCATGCTCGACTTCGTGTTCGAGGATGGCTTCGGCTTCGAGCGCTACGTCGACTACATCCTCGACGTGCCGATGTACTTCAGCCACCGCGACGGACGCTACGTCGACGCGAGTGGGCAGTCCTTCCGCGACTTCCTGGCCGGGCGCCTGCCCGCGCTGCCGGGTGCACTGCCGACGATGCGCGACTGGTCGGACCACCTGACCACCGCCTTCCCGGAAGTGCGCATGAAGAAGTTCCTGGAGATGCGCGGCGCCGACGGCGGGCCGTGGAACCGGCTGTGCGCATTGCCGGCGTTCTGGGTCGGCCTGCTGTACGACGACGCCGCACTCGATGCCGCCTGGGACCTGGTGAAGGACTTCACCCGCGCGGAACGCCACGCACTCCGCGATGGCGTGCCGCGGCATGCGCTGAAGCTGCCGGCACGGGTCGGCGGCACGCAGGCCACCGTGCGCGAACTCGCGCTGGAAGCGTTGAAGATCTCCGCCGCGGGACTGCGGCGACGCGCACGGCTGAACCCGAACGGTGCCGACGAGCGGATCTTCCTGCAGCCGCTGATCGAGTTCGCGGAGGCGAACGAGACGCCCGCCGAGCGCAAGCTCTCACTGTTCCATGGCGCCTGGAACGGCAACATCGACCCGGTGTTCAAGGAATTCGCCTACTGATGGCATTGCGCGAGGTCGAGTTGCCGCCCACCGACGAGCTGTTGCGCGACGACGTGCGCAGGCTCGGCGCGATGGTGGGCGCGATGCTCGCCGAGCAGCAGTCGCCGGCGTTCCTCGACCTGGTCGAAGCCGTCCGCAGGGCAGCGATCGCGCGGCGCGAGGAAGGCGCACCGGTGTCGGCGCTGCAGGCGCGGCTGGCCGAGGTGGCGCCGGGCGACGTCGACGCCCTCGTCCGCGCGTTCGCGGCGTATTTCGGTGCCACCAACCTGGCCGAGCGGGTGCATCGCATCCGCCGTCGCCGCGACCACCAGCGCAACCAGGATGCGCCCCAGCCGGGTGGCCTGGAGGCCGTGCTCGGTGATTTGCGCGATGCCGGCGTGACACTGGCCGAGGTCCGCGAACTGCTGCCGCGGCTGTCGATCGAGCCGGTGTTCACCGCGCATCCGACCGAGGTCGTGCGCCGCGCGCTGCTGGACAAGGAACACGCGATCGTCGAGCGGCTGGTCGCCGACATCGATCGCGCCCGCACCCCCGACGAGCGGCGCGCCGACGAGGCGCGAATGCGCCTGGCGCTGGCCTCGGCGTGGCAGACCTCCGATGCGCCGCCACAACGCCCGACCGTCGCCGACGAAGTGGACCACGTGGGCTTCTACCTGGCGGAGGTGCTGTTCCGCGCGCTGCCGGCGTTCCACGAGGGCTTCGCCGACGCGATCGAGGCGGTGTACGGCGAGCGCGTCGAGGTGCCGGAAGTCGTGCGCTTCGGCACCTGGGTCGGTGGCGACATGGACGGCAACCCCAACGTCGGCGCCGGCACCATGCGCGAGGCACTGCAGGCGCAGCGCGACCTGGTGCTGGGGCAGTACCGCCGCGACGTGCGCGCGCTGGGCGGATTGCTGACCCAGACGGTGGATCGCGTGGGCGTCGCCGATGCCGTGCTGTGTCGGGTGGACGACTATGCGCGCGAGTGGCCTGACGTCGCCGCAGCATTCAATCCGCGCTGGGCCGACATGCCGTACCGGCTGTTGCTGGAACTGGTGGAGGCGCGGCTCGCGGCCACCGCGGCCGGCGACGGTCGCGGCTACGAGGGCGTCGAGGGTTTCATCGACGACCTGGCCCGCATCGATGCCAGCCTGGCCGCGCACCGCGGCGACCGGGCGGGACGTTTCGCCGTGCAACGGCTGTTGCGGCGCGTGCGCAGCTTCGGCTTCCACCTGGCCGCGCTCGACCTGCGCCAGGATTCGGCGGTGCACGAGGAGGCACTGGCCGGTGGCGAGGCCAGGGAGTCGACCCTGGCCGTGTTCGCCGAGGTCAAGGCGCTGCGCCGCAGCCACGGCGCCGGCGCCATCGGCCTGTACATCATCAGCATGGCGCGCAGTGCGGCCGATGCGCTGGCGGTGCTGGAACTGGCCCGGCAGGGCGGCTGCGTGGAGGACGACGGCAGCGTGCCGCTGGACGTGGCACCGCTGTTCGAGACCGTCGACGACCTGGAGGCCGCGCCTGCGGTGATGCGCGCGTTGTTCGACGACAAGGCCTACCGCGCGCACCTGCGAAGCCGCGGCGACCGCCAGGTGGTGATGCTCGGCTATTCCGACAGCGCGAAGGACGGCGGGCTGCTGGCGTCGCGCTGGGCGCTGCAGCGCACGCAGATCGCGCTGGCCGCGCTGGCCCGCGAATCGGGCGTGCGCATCGTCTTCTTCCACGGTCGCGGCGGTTCGGTGAGCCGTGGTGGCGGGAAGACCGGACGTGCGGTGGCGGCATCGCCGCCCGGCTCGGTGGACGGCACCCTGCGCGCGACCGAGCAGGGCGAGGTCATCCACCGCAAGTACGGCATCCGCGCGCTGGCGGTGCGCAACCTGGAGCAGGCCACCGCGGCCGTGCTGCAGGCCACGCTGCGGCCGCGCGCGCTCGACCCGCGCGAGGACCAGTGGCGCGCGATCGCCGGGGAACTGGCGACGGCCGGCCGGGAACACTTCCGCGCGCTGGTCTACGACGACCCACGGTTCGACGACTACTTCCGGGCGGCCACCCCGATCGACGTCATCGAGCGCCTGCACATCGGCTCGCGCCCCTCGCGCCGCCGCAACGCGGGCATCCGTGGCCTGCGCGCGATCCCGTGGGTGTTCTCGTGGGCGCAGAACCGCTCCGGCCTGACGGCTTGGTATGGCGTGGGAACGGCGCTGCAACAGGGCGTGGATGCGCACGGCATGGAGGCCATGGCCGCGATGGCGCGCGACTGGCCGTTCTTCGCGACGCTGCTCGACGATCTGGAGATGACCCTGGCGAAGTCGGACCTGGCGATCTTCGAGTGCTACTCGCGGCTGTCCGGCGACCTGCACGACGCGATGTTCCCCGGCATTGCCGCGGAGTTCGAGCGCACGCGCGACCTGCTGCTGGCGCTGCGCGACGAGGACGCACTGCTGGCCCGGGACCCGCGGTTGCGCCAGTCGATCCGCCTGCGCAATCCGTACGTCGACCCGATCAGCCTGCTGCAGGTGGACCTGCTGCGCCGCTGGCGCGCCGGGGGACGCGAGGACGATTCGCTGCTCGATGCGCTGGTGTCTACCGTCAACGGCATTGCCGCGGGGATCCAGAACACCGGATAGCGTCGCTTCGGATTGGCGCTTTTGCCGGGTGCGATGGCCCCATCGGCGAATGTCCCCCGGCTGCGGCCTGGCGGCCGCAGCCTCCTCCTTGATTTCGCCGATGGGGCCATCGCACCCGGCAACGCGCTCGGCATCCGGGTTGATGCGGCTTCGGGTAGCAAGAAACGTCGCTCTGCAGCTGCTGTGTAGCGGCGCGGTATGGGCGGGGTCCCCGGTGCTAAATCTTGGAGGAGGCGGTGGCAAAGGCCGTTTGCCGGGGGAAATTCGCACGGGGGACCCCGCCGTTCCCGCCCAGCGCCCCATCCGAAGCCCGGGAGCGCAACAGGTTCAACGCGAGCGGCGCTCCTACAATGGATGAAGCCCCCATTTGGATCTTCCGCCATGAAATCGCGCGCCGCCGTTGCATTCGCCCCCGGGGAACCGCTGCAGGTCGTCGAACTCGACGTCGAGCCGCCGCGGAGGGGCGAGGTGCTGGTGAGGATCACCCACACCGCGCTGTGCCACACCGATGCATTCACCCTGTCCGGCGAGGATCCGGAAGGCGTCTTCCCGGCGGTGCTCGGCCACGAAGGCGCGGGGATCGTGGTGGAGGTGGGCGAGGGCGTCACCAGCGTGGTGCCCGGTGACCACGTCATCCCGCTGTATACCGCCGAGTGCGGGGAGTGCCTCTTCTGCAGGAGCGGCAAGACGAACCTGTGCGTGGCGGTGCGCGCCACGCAGGGCAAGGGAGTGATGCCGGACGGGACGACCCGCTTCTCGTACGAAGGCGAGCCGGTGTACCACTACATGGGCTGCTCGACCTTCAGCGAGTACACGGTCGTGGCCGAAGTCTCGCTGGCGAAGGTGAACCCCGAAGCCAATCCCGAACACGTGTGCCTGCTGGGCTGCGGCGTCACCACCGGCATAGGAGCCGTGCACAACACCGCGAAAGTGCAGCCAGGCGACAGCGTCGCCGTCTTCGGCCTGGGCGCGATCGGCCTGGCGGTGATCCAGGGCGCGAAGCAGGCGAAGGCCGGACGCATCATCGCGATCGACACCAATCCGGAAAAGTTCGCATTGGCCGCCGAGATGGGTGCGACCGACTGCGTGAATCCGAAGGACCACGACAGACCGATCCAGCAGGTGGTCGTGGAGATGACCGGCTGGGGCGTGGACCACTCGTTCGAATGCATCGGCAACGTGGACGTGATGCGCGCGGCGCTGGAGTGCGCGCACCGCGGCTGGGGCCAGAGCGTCGTCATCGGCGTGGCCGGTGCGGGCAAGGAGATCAGCACGCGGCCGTTCCAGCTGGTCACCGGTCGCAAGTGGATGGGCACCGCGTTCGGCGGGGT
>CAMPJU010000026.1 GCA_946886995.1 uncultured Lysobacteraceae bacterium | reverse complement strand
AGCCCAGCCCGTCCACGAACAGTTCGGCCCAGGCGTGGCTGGCGGCCGGCACCCCGGCCTCCATCGGGCACAGGTAGCCGCTGACGTAGCGTGCCGGGTGCCCCAGGTGGCGGGCCGCGGCGATCAGCACGTGAGCATGGTCCTGGCAGACGCCGGTGCCGGCCTCGAAGGCCTCCGCGGCGCTGGTGCCGGCGTCCGTGGTGTCGCCGACATAGTCGACCCGCTCGCGCACGGCGTTGGCCAGGCGGTGCAGGCGCTCCAGCCCGTCGGCCGCGCCCTCGCCCGCCACGGCGTCGGCCAGCGCGACGATCCCCGCCGACGGCGCGGTCAACGGCGTCGACCGCAGGAAGAACAGCGGCGGCAACCCGCCGGCGTCGTCGCCATGCACGCCACTCCGGTCCAGCGTGTTCACCTGTGCCCGCACCGCCAGGTGCACCTCGCTCACTTGCCGGTCGATGGCATGGGTGGCCACGGGATTGCCGAATCCGTCCACGCCGGTGGGCTGCAGCAGCCTGCCGTCGACCTCGACACGCCACTGCCTCACCTGCTGGCTGGCGCTCGGCGCCGGCCACAGGCGCAACGCCTGCACCACCAGCCAGGCCGGCTGGCCGTAGTGGTAACGCGTGTCGTGGGCGATGGTGAGGCGCATGGTCAGAACAGGTGTCCTTTCGCGATCCGGGTGCCCAGCTCGCGGGTGCGGTCGACCACGTCGGTGAGGTACTCGTGCAGGCCGTCCTCGATCACCTGGTCGATGCGCGCGAAGCGCAGCTGCGCGTGCATCACGTGCGCCTGGCGGCGGGCATCGGCGGCCAGCAGCGGGTCCTGCGCCTGGATGGCATCCAGGTGCTGGGTGATCTGCTCGTAGCAGAACGCCAGCGAGCGCGGGAACACCGGGCGCGAGATCAGCAGCTCGGCCACGTGCGCCGGTTGCACCCGGCCCTTGAACAGCACGCGGTACGCGCGCCGCGCGCCGACCACGCGCAGGATCGCCAGCCACTGGTAATAGTCCACCACGCCGCCGACATCGCTCACGTCCGGCAGCTGCACGTGGTACTTCACGTCAAGCAGGCGCGCGGTGTTGTCCGCGCGCTCCAGGAACTGGCCGGTGCGGATGAAGTGGTAGCTGTCGCGCCGAAGCATGCCGTTGGAGCAGACGCCGTGGAACAGACCCACGCGGGCCTTTACCCACTCCAGGAACTCGGCCAGGCGGTCCGCATCGAGCGACCCCCGGCTGTAGTCCGCCAGTTCCAGCGAGGCCTGGTTCACCGCTTCCCACATCTCGGTGGTCAGCGACGTGCGCACCGAGCGGGCGTTGCGGCGCGCGGTCTCGATGCAGTTGCAGATCGACGACGGGTTGTCGCGCTCGAAGGCCAGGAACTGGATCACGCCGGCCTCGTCGGCATCGGCGCCGCTCGCACGGAAGGTGTCGCTGCAGCCCGCCGCCACGATCGCCGATTCCCATTCGCTGCTGCGGTTCGCGTCCACCCGCACCGCATTCATGTGCCCGGCCACCTGCAGCAGCCGCGCCACGTAGTCGGCCCGCTCCATGTAGCGGGCCAGCCAGAACAGGTCGCCGGCGGTGCGCGCGAGCATCATTCCTCCAGCACCCAGGTGTCCTTGGTGCCCCCGCCCTGCGACGAATTCACCACCAGCGAACCTTCGCGCAGCGCCACCCGGGTCAGCCCGCCCGGCACCACGCGCATGCGGTCGCTACCGGATAGCACGAACGGCCGCAGGTCCACGTGCCGCGGCGCCACGCCCGACTCCACGAAGGTCGGCACCGTGGACAGCGCCAGCGTCGGCTGCGCGATGTAGGTCTCCGGCTTCGCCTTCAGCAGCGCGCGGAAATCCTCCAGCTCCTGCTTGCTGGCATGCGGCCCGACCAGCATCCCGTAGCCACCGGAGCCGTGCACCGCCTTGACCACCAGCTCGTCCAGGTGCTCGAGCACGTATTTCAGTTCGTCCGGCTTGCTGCAGTCGTGGGTGGGCACGTTGGACAGCAGCGGTTCCTCGCCCAGGTAGAACCGGATCATCTCCGGCACGTGCATGTACACGGCCTTGTCGTCGGCGATGCCCGCGCCGACGGCATTGGTGATCGTGAGATTCCCGGCGCGGTTGGCGAAGTGCAGGCCGGCGGCGCCCAGCATCGAATCCGGGCGGAACACCAGCGGGTCCAGGTAGTCGTCGTCGATGCGGCGGTAGATGACGTCGACGCGCTCCAGGCCCGCGGTGGTGCGCATGTAGCACACGTCGTTGCGCACCAGCAGGTCCGGGCCCTCCACCAGGTCGATTCCCATCTCGTCGGCCAGGAACGCGTGCTCGTAGTACGCGCTGTTGTGGATGCCGGGCGTCAGGAGCACCACCGTGGGCTCGCCGTTGCAGTTGGGCGGCGCCACCGAGCGCAGCGTTTCCAGCAACTCGTCGGCATAGTGCGCGACCGGCGCCACCCGCGCCTGCCGGAACAGGTCGGGGAACAGGCGCTGCATCACCTCGCGGTTCTCGACCATGTACGAGACGCCCGACGGCGTGCGGCAGTTGTCCTCCAGCACGTAGTAGTCATCGGGTCCGGTGCGCACCATGTCGATGCCGCAGACGTGCGAATAGATCCGTCCGGGCAGGTCCAGCCCGTTCATCTCCGGGCGGAACTCCGTGTTGTGCAGCACCAGGCGCTCGGGCATGCGGCCGGCGCGGAGGATGTCGCGGTCGTGGTGCACGTCGTGCAGGAACGCATTGAGCGCCTTCGCCCGCTGCTCCAGTCCCTGGCGCAGCCGCTGCCACTCGGCCTGCGCCAGCACCCGAGGGATCAGGTCGAAGGGGATCAACCGCTCGCCATCGCCGCCTTCGGTGTAGACGGCGAAGGTGATGCCGATGCGCCGGAACAGGACCTCGGCTTCGCGGCGCTTGAGCGCCAGCTGCTCGGCCGTGGCGGACTTCAGCCAGGCATCGATCAGCGCATAGGGCGGCCGGATCGCGTCGGGCCAGCCCATTTCATCGAAGACGGGTGGATCTTGCGGCATCGGGTGTCCGCTGCTGCCGGAAGGACACCGTGGCGCCGCGGCGGTGGCATGTCAAACCGCCGTATTCACCATCCACGGCACGCCGAAGCGGTCGACGACGCCGCTGAGGCTGGTGACGATCGTCATGGCTGTGCCTCCTCTGGTCCGGTCACGGGTGCATCGGCGATGCGCAGGAACCGTGCCGCGTTGTCGTGGAAGATGGCCCGCTTGTCCACTGCCGACAGGAACGGCGCGCTGTCCACGCCCTCGATCGCCTGAGTGATCGCCTCCGGCCACACCATCTGGTCGGAGCCGAACATCAACCGGTCGGTGAGCCCGGCGCGCACCAGCGCCTCCAGGTAGTCGTGGAACTCGGCGCGCGGGATGATCCAGTTGATCACCGACACGTCCGCGTGCACCTGCGGGTACATGTAGAGCAGCGCCTTGGTCTCGGCGAGGAACGGCCAACCCGCGTGCATCAGCCACACGCGTACGTTCGGGTGCTTCTTGAGCATCGGCTCCAGGCGCAGCGGGTTGCCGAGCTCGATCCGGAAGTCCGGGCAACAACCGTACGCCGCGCCCGGCGGCGCCAGCCCGGTGTGGATGCCGACCGGCACGTCGAACTCCTCGGCGAGCGCCATGTAGGGCTCGAACCAGTCCTCGCCCGGGTCCATCCCGTGGTACTGCGCGCCGATCTCGCCGATGACCTGCAGGTCGCCGCGTTCGAACGCCTCGCGCAGCACTTCCGGCGGCGGCAGGCGCGTGCGCCCGTCGTCCATGAACGCGCCCGCGCGGATGCGATCTCCCCCCGCCCTGCGCATGCTGGCCATCGCCTCGTCCGGCCCGCTGACCAGCCCCAGCACGATGCCGTGCCGGCGCATCCGTTCGAGTGTCATCGCCTCGCGCTCGGCGTCGGTGTTGGCGGTGGTCGGCACGCCGGTCGCCGGGTTGGGCGCGCCGGGCGCCGCGCGGCCGACGTGCAGGTGCACGTCGATGATCGGGCCGTCGTAGGACTGGGCGAGGCACGGACCGCAGGCCAGCGCGAGCAGGAGGCAGGACGAAAAGCGCATCGGTGTGATCCCCGTTGAGTGATCGAAAGGTGGTCCGCTTACGCTGTCGACGCGACCGGTGTCGCCAGGGGGCGGCCGTACGTCCACCGCCGCCACAGTGCTTCCATCGGGCCTTGCGCGTGGCTGGCCAGCCACCAGCGCGAGAACAGCACCTGCGCTGCGTACAGCCCGACGGCGTAAGCGTAGATCGCCGGCAACGGCAACCGGCCAGCCAGGCCCAGCCCGATCCCCATGAAAACGACCAGGCCGAACACCGACTGCATCAGGTAATTGGTCAGCGCCATCCGCCCGGGTGCTGCGAACACGCCGAGCCAGCGTTGCGCGTGCGGCCACGCCAGCGCGAACGCGGAGGCGTACGCCAGCGCCAGCGGCACCGTGCCCACCATCGACGGCCAATGGTGCTGTCCCAGACCGGGCGTCATCGCGTACACCAGGCTCGCGGGCAGGCCGATTGCGGTGCCCGCCGCGAGCACGCCCCACAACAGGCGCCGATCCGCGAGCAGCGTCCCGGCCGCCAGGCCTCGGCCCGCCGCCATGCCGACCAGCATGATCCCCAGCACCTTCGGGATCCGCCACGACTCCAGCCGCAGTGCCCAGCTGTACCACGGCCCGCTGGCCTGCCATGCCAGCCACCCCGCGAAATCCTCGCGCTGCATCCACGGGACCACCTGGTCCAGGGCTGTGTCCGCGCCCAGCGCTTCGGCGATCCCGAAGCTGAGCCGATACAGCGACGCGTGCGGCGCCCAACCCATCGCTTCGAACAACGCCCGCCCCGCCACCGGCACGGCGAACACCAGCACCACTCCTGCCAGCACCAGCGATCGGGTTCGCCACTGGTGGAACAGCGGCAGCACCAGGCCGAGCAGCGCGTACAGCACCAGGATGTCGCCGTCCCAGATCACGAAGCAGTGCACCACCCCGATGCCCAGCAGAACCAGTACCCGGCGCCGATAGATGCGCAGGCCGTCGTGCCCGCGGCGCGCCAGCCGCTCCAGCTGCAGCGCGAACCCCAGCCCGAACAGCAGCGAGAACAAGGTGTAGAACTTCCCGTCCACCAGCAGGTGGTGCAGCTGGTACTGCCAGCGCGCGGCCGTTTCACCCGCCCACGCGGCCCTGGCGGGATCGTCGACCATGTACCAGCCGGACCAGGCCAGTACGTTGGCCAGGAGGATGCCCAGCAGGGCGAAGCCCCGCAGCGCGTCGAGGAGATCCAGGCGATCCTGCGTGGGTGCGGCCATCGACGGCGGGGTCACGGGCACGGCTTCCTCCGGATCGCTGCGCGGAGCATACGACCGCCGGGGCGTCTAAAGTGGGCGCCAGTCCCCTGCCCGGCCACGGGCGACAGCGGAGGAGCCACCGATGCCCAGGCCCCCGACGGCCACCATCCGGCTCGTGCTGGCCGGCATGGTCGCGCTGGTTCCCGCGGCAACCCGCGCCGAGGTGTTGAACTACGACTACGTCTACCTCAGCAAGGAGGGTGCGGCGTCGGGGCAGCAGGCCGACAACGGCAACGGCACCGCCGGCGGGTTCAAGAGCTTCGGCCAGCACACGCACGTGTTCCTGTCGTACGACGACACCGCCTTCTACGCGGGCAGCAACGCGGACTGGGACTACGACCTGAAGACCTGGCGCGTCGGCGCCGGCGGGCATTACCTCATCGGCAAGCGCACCATGATCGCGCCGTCGTTCGCCGTGTTCCGCAGCCGGGGCGAGGTCATGGCGCCGTCCTGGACTGGGCCGCGCGGGCTGTCGGGGACCGGCACGATCCTGGAGGTGGACCTGCGCCATGCGGTGACCCGCTGGCTGGAACTGACCGTCGGTGCCCGCCGCACGCGCTTCGAGGACGGCGCATGGACGGAGCTGGTGGGCGGCGTGCTGTTCCATCCGAACGACACCTGGGCGGTCGGCGCGCTGCACCACGACCGCGACGGCGAGCAGTCGACGGAGTTGACGTTGCGGTACTACTACTGAAACCGAGGTGACCCCATGATCCCCAGGAACACCATCTGCCTCTGGTACGAGCGCGACGCGCTTGCCGCCGCGACCTTCTACGCGGAGACCTTTCCCGACAGCGCGGTGAAAGGCGTCTTCCACGCGCCCGCCGACTTCCCCGGCGGCAAGCAGGGCGACGTGCTGACGGTCGATTTCACCGTCCTGGGCATCCCTTGCATCGGCCTCAACGGCGGCCCGGTCTTCAAGCAGAGCGAGGCCTTCTCCTTCCAGGTCGCCACCGACGACCAGGCCGAGACCGACCGCTACTGGAACGCCATCGTCGGCAACGACGGCCAGGAGAGCGAATGCGGCTGGTGCAAGGACAAGTGGGGCGTGTCGTGGCAGATCACCCCGCGCGTGCTGACCGAGGCGTTCACCAGTCCGGACCGCGAGGTGGCGCGACGCGCATTCGAGGCGATGATGACGATGCGGAAGATCGACGTGGCGAAGATCGAGGCGGCGGTCCGCGGCTGAGCGCCGTTGCACCGCCGCCACGCCGTGGGTGCGACTACTGCGCGGCCGCGCGGGCCCCTTCCAGCAATGCGTCCAGCGCGGGACGATCGAGCCATCGTCCCCGCAACACCACCGCGCGGATCCGACGGGTGTTGCCGATGTCCTGGAGCGGATCGCCGTCCAGGAGGACCAGGTCGGCAACCGCGCCGGGCGAAACTGTGCCGACGTCGCCGCGGCCGAGGTAATCGGCCGCCTCGCTGGTCGCCCCCTGCAGCGCCTGCGCCGGCGTGAGCCCGGCATCGACCAGCAGCGCGAGTTCGTCGTGCAGGCCGAAGCCGGGAATCGCGAAATCCGCTCCGGCGTCCGAGCCTGCCAGCACGTGCAGCCCGCGCGCGGGCAATGCCGCCGCATCCGCGCGTTCGCGTGCGAATTCCATGCGTTTCGCCTGCATTTCCCCGGCAGGCAACGTCAGCCGGCGCGCCCGGTTTGCCAGCCAGGTCTCGCGCAGCACGGCCGGGACGTAGGCCAGCCGCGGGTCATCCTCCATGGCCGCCTCTGCCCCCGTGGCACGCGGCCGGCGCGCCACCAGGGTCGGCGTCTGCCAGACGTCGTGTTCGCGCAACGCCGCATACGCGGCATCACATTCCGTGGATGACAGCCCGGCGCACAAACCGCCCGTTTCGGCGCGCAGGTGCTCCACGCTGCGCATGCCCCGCGCAGCCTCCCGTACGTCCACGCCATGGGGGATGTGCCCGGCGACCGGCAAGCCATGCCGTTCCGCTTCCTCGACCACTGCCCGGTACGCTGCGGCAGGCAGCATCGTGTAGACCTTGATGAAGTCGACCGGGACCGCGGCCAGCCGCGCCACCGCGGCGCGCGCGTCGTCCGGCGAATCGATCGCCAGCGAAATGGACGGATCGACCGGTTGCGGGCCATCGAGCACCGGCCCCGCCGCGACCACGGACGGCCAGGGCGGATCGGTCGCGGCCTGTTCGTCGCGCACCAGCGACAGGACCTCCAGCGTGCCGCCCATGTCGCGCACGCCGGTGACGCCGTTGGCGACGAACACCGGCAGGAACGTCGTCCGGACCACCGGATCCCACAGCGCGTGGACATGCATGTCCCAGAGACCGGGGACCAGGAAACGGCCAGCCGCCTCGACCCGCGGTGTCCCCGCAGGCACCGGCACGCGATCCGAAGCACCGACCGCGACGATCCGCCCTTGGTCGACCAGCACCGTCTGGTCCGGATGCCCGACGCCGCGGCGCGGATCGATGACAGTGGCGCCGACGATCGCAAGGTCCATCCGCTCCGCCGCGGGCGCATGCGCACAGGCGGACAGCAGGCCGGCCAGGCAGACCAGCGCCAGGAGGCAGATCGACCTTGCATGCATGGCCATGGCGCGCACTCCGGTATCCCGGTGGGAGCTTGCGCACCGTCCACGGCGACCGGAACTGCCAGTGGTCATGGCACCGCCCGGCGACCGCGCGCGGGCAGCGGCTAATCTTCCTCCGCCGCCGCCTCCCGCCCCTGCTGCCGGATCAGCGCTTCCTCGCGCGCATCGTTGATGGCCTGGCGCACGCCGTCGATGTCGGGCGCCGATTCGTCGTGCACGAAGGTGCCGGTCAGCTCGCTGTCCGGACGCAGCGCCCCCGCCTCGAACAGCGCCCACATCTCCTCGCCGTACCAGGTGTCCAGCAGTTCCGGCGCCCACGCGCCGAGGCTGGCGGTCAGGTTGTTGACGTCGCGCAGCAGCATGGTGCGCGCGGCGTTGTTGCCGGCGGCATTGACCACCTGCGGGAAGTCGATGATCACCGGGCCGTCGGGCGCCACCAGCACGTTGTATTCCGACAGATCGCCGTGGATCAGGCCGGCGCACAGCATCCTGACCACCTGCCGCACCAGGAACCGGTGGAAGCCGCGCGCCTGGTCGGGTGACAGCTCCACTTCGCCCAGGCGGGGCGCGGAATGGCCGTCGGCATCGACCACCAGTTCCATCACCAGCACGCCGTGGAAGTACCCGAACGGCTCCGGCACCCGCACCCCCGCGTCGCGCAGCAGGTACAGCGCGTCGACCTCGGTGTTCTTCCACTCGGCTTCCTGCCGCTTGCGCCCGTACTTGCTGGCCTTGCCGATCGCCCGGGCCTCGCGGCTGCCGCGCACCTTGCGCCCTTCCTGGTACTGCACGCGCTGCTGGAAGCTGCGCTGCGCCATGTCCTTGTAGACCTTCGCGCAGCGGATCTCGCTGCCGGAACGGACCACGTACACGGCGGCCTCCTTGCCGCTCTTCAACGGCCGCAACACCGCGTCGATCACGCCGTCGTCGATCAGCGCCTGCAAGCCGGAAGGGGGTTTCATGGCCGCCAGTCTACGGGGCGGCCCGCGGTTCGTGGACAATGGCGGCATGCGAACTTTCGTGCTCCGGGCCCGGGCCGCACCCACCGACAGCGCCAGGCTGCTGGCGTCCGTCGGCAAGGACGCGCATGCGGAGATCCTCGCCCACGCCCTGATGAACGCCATCTTCGTGGCGCAGTCGCATCGGCCGGACGTGGTGGTCCACCTGGTGCTGGAGAGCACAGCGGATTTCTCCCGCGCCATCCGCTTCGACGCCAACGCCATGCACGCCATCGGCGGCTTCGACGAACAGTCCCTGCTCGGCAAGATCGCCGGGGCGCTGGACGCGTCACGCGGCATGGGCAAGGACGAGACGCGGCCGGTCGAATCCGGCGTCACCGTGCGCACGGTGAGTTTCGAGAGGCTGGTGCAGGAACTGGCGCAGGACCACCAGCTGTTCGTGATGGACCGCAAGGGCACGCCCATCCGCGAGCAGGCCTTCGGCGGCAAACCCTGCTTCCTGCTGACCGACCACATCCCGATGCCGAAGAAGACCTTCAACAGCCTGGACCGGCTGGGGGCGACCCGGCTCACGCTGGGGAAGACGATGTTGTTTGCTTCGCAGTGCGTGGTGCTGATCCATTACGAGCTGGACCAGCGATAGGCCAGCTTCCGGCGGATCGACCGACGGGCGGCGCAGCCACGCGTCGGCATGGGCGTATGGTCGGCGAGGCATTGCCCGGGGAGAGAGCCGCATGTCCCAGACCATCGTCCGTCCACTCGTCCTGGCGTGCGCATTCGCGCTGCTGGCCGTTCCCGCCTGCCGCAATTCCGCGCCGATCGCCAGCGACGACGCGCAACCGGCGGTATCGCCGCCCGAGTTCGCGATGGTCGGCGCCCACCTCCTCGACGGCCTGGGCGAGCACCACTTTCCGATCACGACGGATCACCCCGACGTGCAGCGCTGGTTCGACCAGGGGCTGATGCTGACCTTCGGCTTCAACCACGATGCCGCCGAGCGCTCGTTCCTGAAGGCCACCGAGCTCGATCCCGATTGCGCCATGTGCTGGTGGGGTGCGTCGCTGGTGCTGGGCCCGCACGTCAATGCGGCGATGGACCCCGCCGACAACGCCGACGCCTGGACGCGCCTGCAGCGCGCGCAGGCACTGGCACCCAAGGCGAGCGAGCGCGAACGCGCGTACATCGAGGCACTGGCGGCGCGTTTCGTGGCAGATCCACCGGCCGACCGCAGCACGCTGGACCGGGCCTACGCGAACGCCACGCGCGAGCTCGTGCAACAGCGCCCGGACGACCTGGACGCCGCCGTGTTCCACGCCGAGGCATTGATGGACCTGCAGCCCTGGGACTACTACGACACCGCCCGGCAGCCGAAGGGGAACACGCAGGAAGTCGTGGACACGCTCGAGTCGGTGATGGCGCGCGATCCCGACCACGCCGGCGCGCTTCACCTGTACGTCCATGCCGTGGAAGCGTCTTCGGCGCCCGAGCGCGGCGCCGCCGCGGCCGACCGCCTTCGCGAGCTGGTGCCCGGCTCCGACCACCTGGTGCACATGCCCGCGCACATCTATGC
>CAMPJU010000025.1 GCA_946886995.1 uncultured Lysobacteraceae bacterium | reverse complement strand
GCGGCTCGATCTTCATCGGCGAGGACAACAACCGCCACGAGAACCAGATCAACACGGACCGCCTCAACGCCAGCCTCTCCGGCACGTACTACCTGGGCGACCACGAGATCAAGGGCGGGTTCGACTACCAGCGCCATGACGTGTTCAACCTGTACGGCCGCGACCTGCACGGCTCGTACGTGTTCGAGAGCCTCGAGGACTTCGCGGCCGGCAACTACGACGTCTACAACGTCCGCACGCCGTCCGCCGGCTTCGACGTCAACGACACCGCGGCCGCCCTGGTCTACACCCAGTTCAGCCCGTTCCTGCAGGACACCTGGCAGGTGAACGACGCACTGTCGGTCATCTACGGCGTCCGCGTGAACATCCCCGGCGTCGAGGACGCGCCGATCCGCACCCCGGGCTTCGAGGAAGCGTTCGGCTACCGGAACGACTACAAGCTCGGCTCGGACAACAAGGTGATCCTGCCGCGGTTCGCGTTCAACTACACGTTCGACACCCCGCGCTACTCGCAGCTGCGCGGCGGCATCGGCGCGTTCCAGAGCATCCCCCCGTTCGTGTGGCTGGCGAACCCGTACCAGAACAACGGCGTGACGCTGACCTCGTACCGCTCGTTCGATCCGGACGCGGTGCCCTTCAGCCCCGACCCGTACAACCAGAACATCCCGCCGGGCGGTTCGGGCTTCAACCTGATCGACACGATCGATCCGGACTTCAAGCTGCCGACGGTGTGGAAGGCCAGCATCGCGTACGACGCGGAGCTGCCGTGGATGGGCATGGTCGCCTCGGCCGAGTTCCAGACCATCCGCGCCAAGGACGCCCCGTACTACCAGGCCATCAACATCGGCGAGGTGCAGGGCTACCTGGCGGACGGTCGCGAGAGCTACTACTGCACGATGGGTTCGCTGTCGAGCAGCCAGAAGAACTGCGACCGCAACCCGGACTTCAGCAACCAGTCGACCAAGCTGGGCAACACCGACAAGGGCCAGTCGAACTCGATCACCCTGTCGCTGAACAAGCCGCTGTCCAATGGCTGGTACGGCAACTTCAGCTACACCCAGACGCACGCGAGCGAAGTCGGTTCCGACGGCAGCTCGCAGGCCTGGTCGAGCTACCAGTTCGTCTCGCGCGTCAACCCGAACCAGCACCGTGCCACCCGCGCCAGCCGCGAGATCCGCGACTCGGTGAAGCTGTCGCTGGGCTGGGAGCACGCGTTCTTCGGCGACTACCGGACGAGCATCACCGCGTTCTACGTCGGGCGTGACGGCAATCCGTACACCTGGCTGATCAACGGCGACCCGAACGGCGACAGCATCTTCCAGGATCCGGCGTACATCCCGCTGGTCAACGATCCGAACGTCAGCTACGGCAATGCCTCGCAGGCCCTGATCGACCAGTTCAACGCGTTCATCGCCAACGATCCGTACCTGAGCGGGCACCGTGGCTCGATCGCCGGTCGCAACGAATCGCGCCAGCCGTGGGTGAACCAGCTCGACCTGGGCATCCAGCAGGAACTGCCGGGCTTCGCCGCCGACCACAAGTCGATCGTCCGCCTGGACGTCTACAACGTGCTCAACCTGATCAACGAGGACTGGGGCCTGACCAAGGACGTCGGCGGATTCGATTCCCGCTACCTGGCGCGCCTGGGCGGCATCACCCCCGACGGCAAGTACGTGTACGACCTGGGCACCGAAGAGAACCCGACCTGGCAGGACCTGCGCACCTACGAGGGCCAGGTGCCGCGTCCGGTGTCGCGCTGGGCGCTGATGCTGACCCTGCGCTACGAGTTCTGATCCGTACCACCCTGCTGCACCGAAACGGCCGGGGCGACCCGGCCGTTTCCTTTGGGGCTAAAGTCATCGACATGGAAGACAGGGACAAGGCAATGGGAAACCCGCAACGCGCCGTCGACCGGGCGATGCCCACCGTGGACACCCACATCTATCCGACGCGCGGCGCGCTGGACGTACTGTCGAGGCTGGAGGTCGCGCGCCTGCGCGACGCCTCCGTCGGCGGCATGCACGACCTGCTGCGCCGGTGCGCGCTGGCGGTCCTGACCAGTGGCAGCGCCAGCGACGACCCGCGCGCCGCCCAGGAGATGTATCCCGACTTCGACATCCAGGTCGAGCAGCACGACCGCGGCCTGCGGCTGGACCTGCACAACGCGCCGGCCATGGCCTTCGTCGACGGACAGATCATCCGCGGCGTCGCCGAACTGCTGTTCGCGGTGGTCCGCGACCTGGCCTACACCGCGATCGAGCTCGAGGAAGGGAACACCGACCTGGAGAGCGGCGCCGGCATCACCGAGGCCGTCTTCGGGCTGCTGCGCAACGCGCGGCTGCTGCGTCCCGGCGATCCCAACCTGGTGGTCTGCTGGGGTGGCCACTCGATCAACCGCGACGAGTACGTCTACACCAAGGAAGTCGGCTACCAGATGGGCCTGCGCGGGCTGGACATCTGCACGGGCTGCGGCCCCGGCGCCATGAAGGGCCCGATGAAGGGCGCGACCATCGCCCACGCCAAGCAGCGCAAGCACGACACCCGCTACATCGGCATCACCGAGCCCGGGATCATCGCGGCCGAGTCGCCGAACCCGATCGTCGACCACCTGGTGATCATGCCGGACATCGAGAAGCGGCTCGAGGCGTTCGTGCGCATCGGCCACGGCTTCGTCGTGTTCCCCGGCGGCGTGGGCACGGCCGAGGAGATCCTGTACCTGCTGGGCATCCTGCTGCGCGAGGAAAATCGCGACCTGCCGTTCCCGCTGGTGTTCACGGGTCCGACCGCGTCGGCACCGTACTTCGAGCAGATCGACCGCTTCATCCGCCTGACCCTGGGCGACGCTGCGGCCGCCCGCTACGCGATCGTCATCGACGATCCGGTGGCGGTGGCCCGGCACATGGCCGAAGGCATCGCCGGCGTGCGTGCGCACCGGCTGGCCGTGCGCGATTCGTTCTTCTTCAACTGGGCGCTGCACGTGCCACTGGCGTACCAGCAGCGGTTCGTGCCGATGCACGAGGCGATGGCGGCGCTGGAGCTCCGGCACGGCCGGGCGCCACACGAGCTGGCAGCGGACCTGCGCTGCGCGTTCTCCGGCATCGTGGCGGGCAACGTCAAGGAAGAGGGCATGCGGCAGGTGGAACTGCACGGGCCGTACGACATCCATGGCGACCCGGACATGATGGAATCGCTCGACGCGCTGCTGCGCGCATTCGTCGCCCAGCGGCGGATGAAGATCGCGGGCGAATACAAGCCCTGCTATCGAATCGCCGCCTGACCGGCATCGATTTCCCGACGAACGGCGGCAACGGTCGCCGATGTTGTGACGCGTGGCACAAATCGGGTGCCCGGCAGCGCTTGTCTGCGCAGCGGCTTCGTCCGAGAGTGGTGTCGGGGAAGTGGGAGGCATGCCGTGCAGGACCGCACGACCGGATTCACGCTGATCGAATTGCTGGTGGGGATTGCCGTGCTGGCGATCGTCCTCGCCGCGGCGGTGCCGGGTTTCCAGGTCCTGGTGAACGGAAACCGCCTGGCCGCGGCCGCGAACGAGATGGTGGGCAGCCTGCAGTCGGCCAGGATGGAGGCGATCCGGCGCAACAGGCGCGTGGTCGTCTGCGCCAGCGCCGATGCCAACGCGGGCACCGCGGCCACGTGCGCCGACGCAGGTGCCAATGGCTGGATCACCTTCGTCGACAACGACCGCAACGGTGCGTTCGGGGCGGGTGACGCGCTGCTGCGAAACAGCCTGGTGGATGACTCGATCGACGTGTCCGGTGCACCCGCCGTGGTGTTCCGTTCCGACGGGCTGGCACGGGACCAGGCCGGGGACCTGCTCGACGGGTCGGTGCGGATCGCGCTCGATGTGGCGCGACCGGAAACGAACGTCCGTTGCATCGACATCCGCACCAGCGGCGCGGTCGCGGTCAGGACGCCCGCCACCAGTGATGCGGGGTGCGGATAGCCATGGCACGCCTCGACCCGTGCCGGCACGTGCCGCCGCCTTCCCGCGCGGCGATGGCGGGCGTCGGGCTCGTCGAGGTCCTGGTCGCGGTCGCGATCCTCGCCTTCGGCCTGCTCGGAATCGCCGCCATGCAGGCGACCGCGCTCGCGAACCGGCACAGCGCCGTGCAACGCAGCGAAGCGGTGGTGCGGACCTACGCGATCCTGGACCGCATGCGCGCCAACCATGCGGTGGCCGCGAACGGTGGCTACGACCTGGCGGCGATGACCTGCAGCGCGCCGACGGCCACCGACCTGGTCACCACCGACCTGCGCGAATGGATCACCTCGCTGAAAGCGGGGCTGGGGCCGTCCGCCTGCGGGCAGGTGGTGGATTGCGGCGGCAACGCATGCACGATCATCGTGCAGTGGGATGATTCGCGCGGGACCGACGGGTCGGATGTCCAGCAGCTGGTGACGGAGACCCGCCTGTGAGCGGCCGTGCCATGCCCCGTCGTCGCCTCCGCGACCGCGCCTCGATGGCGGGCGTGACCCTCGTCGAACTGATGGTCGCGCTGGTGCTGGGGCTGCTGGTCGCGGGCGCGGCCATGTCGGTATTCGTCGCCAACAAGAAGACCTACGTCGCCGCGGAGAACATCGGTCGGCTCCAGGAGACTTCGCGCGTGGCATTCGAGCTCATGGCGCGCGACATCCGCGAGCTGGGGGTGAACGGCTGTGGCGCGAACCTGGCGCAGGCCGCGAATGTCCTGGGCACGCCGGCGGCTGCCTGGTACACGGACTTCGCCGGCGGCCTGCGTGGCTACGATGCCGGCACCGCGTTCGCCGATGCCGGGTTCGGCACCGCGGAAGGCCAGCGGGTGGCCGGCACCGCGGCGATCCATCTCCTGTCGGCGGATCCCGCGCAGGCAACGATCCAGGTGCACGAGCCCGCTTCCGCGCGTTTCGGGCTCAACACGGCGAACCATGGGCTTGCCGTCGGCGACATCGCGGTGGCCTGCGACCCGCAGCATGCGGCGATCTTCCAGGTGACCAATGCGTCGCCGGGGGTCAACGCGAACATCGTCCACCAGACCGGGTCGGGTACGCCGGGCAACTGTTCCAAGGGGCTGGGATCCCCCGTGGCATGCACCCCGACGGGGACGAGCTATCGGTTCGGTTGCGCGTTCGGCGGCACCGATGCGAGCCTGGATTGTTCGCTCGACGAGAACCGATGGACGGCCTACATCGCGAGCCTGCGCGCATTGCGGTGGTACGTGGGCTGCAACGGGCGGACGGGGTGCGACGTGCCCGCGGGGCGCTCGCTGTATCGGAGCCGCCTGGCGAACGACGGTGGCACGCTCGTGGTCCGCAACGACGAGATCGCCGAAGGCGTGACCGGGATGGCCCTGCGCTACCTGGTGGACGGAGGCGCGGGCTACGTGGCTGCCTCGGCCGTGGCCGACTGGAGGGAGGTGGTCGCGGTGTCGGTCGAACTGGACCTTGCAAGTCGCGACCTGGTGGACGGGCAGCGGGTCGAGCGCACGCTCGGACACGTGGTGGCGTTGCGGAGCCGCGCGCCGTGACCGACCGTCGCGTCCACGCCGGCCGCCCGCTGCAGCAGCGGGGCGTCGCCCTCGTCGTCGTGCTCGTGCTCCTGCTGGTGGTCACGCTGCTGGCGCTGGCCAGCCTGCGCAACGCATTGCTCGAGGAACGCATGAGCGCGGCGGTCCTGGACCGCAGCCTCGCGTTCCAGGCCGTGGAAGCCGCGCTCCGGGAAGGGGAAGCCTACGCCGCGACACGGCCGGCACCGACCGCCGGCGGATGCATCGCGGGGTTGTGCAGCGAGCCCGACCCGGACGTGCCCGGGGACAACGCGCGCTGGCTCGCCGCCGGGTTCTGGGGCGACGCGTCGGGCACCTGGCGCGAGGCGACGGTCGACCTGGGGGGCGTCACGGCGCGACCGCGCTACATCGTGGAGTTGCTGGAAACCGGGCTGCCCGCCAGCGGCGAATGCACGACCAGCATCGATGTCTCGCCGGATGCCAGTTGCTTCGGCACGGTGAACCATTACCGCATCACCGCCTACAGCCAGGCCGAAGGACGCGCGGACGTGATGATCCAGTCGATCTACGCGGTGCCGTAGGGGAGATGCCATGAAGACCCGCCCGCAAGCCTTTGCCGCCGGACTGATGGCCGCCCTGGTCGCAGCACCCGTGGCCGCGGTCGACGTGCCGGACCTGCCGCTTCAGACCGGCAGCGCCTACCCGCCGGCCAATGTCATGTTCATCCTCGACGATTCCGGCTCGATGGTGTTCGAGGCGATGCCGGACGACACCTCGTCGCTCGATGACGACATCGACGACAAGTCCTACGTCCACAACACGATCTACTACAACCCCGCCGTCGACTACCTCGCATGGATGACATCCGGCGGCACGCGCATGACCGGCGGCACGTCGTATTCGGCGGCGTATGCCGACCTCAGCCTGGCCGGCGGCGACACCGTCGACCTGGCGGATGACGACAGTTGCGAATGGGTGTATCGCAACGGGTCCCCGCGGCAGGTCTGCGGTGGCGTGCAGACGTTCTTCGTGCCGAAGGTGGCCGGCACCACGTCCGATGACGAGGAAGACTACTGGCGCTACCAGATCCGGATGGTCGGCGGGGCCGGTCCCCGCGTCGTGCGCAGCGAGTACAAGCGGCGTGGCGACGAAGGTGTCGCGAACGCCGGTTGCCAGGACGACGACAACCGCCGTGGGTGGCACGAGTGCACCTTCGCGACGCCCACCGGGCGAAGCGAGGCCGCCGAACGCGCCAACTTCGCCACGTGGTTCTCGTACCACCGGACCCGCCTGAAGGTCGCGAAGGCCGGCGCGAGCGAGGCATTCGGCCAGCTGGATTCGGGCATCCGGGTCGGCTACGACTCGATCTGGGCGCGCGACAGCACCGTCGCCAACTATTTCACCGGCAGCGTTTCGACGACGGCCGATCCCGCCTTCCCCATCCCGGTGGGCACGGACGGGGGCGCCTTCCGCGGCGGAAACCGCGACGACTGGTTCGAACAGCTCCACGGCGCGCACGGCTACAACGGCACGCCGCTGAAAGGTGCCCTGCAGCGTAGCGGCCGCTACTTCGAGGACACGTCCGCGTCCGGCCCGTGGGGCCCGGGCAGCAGCAGCGACCAGTTCAGCTGCAGGCAGAACTTCGCGATCCTCACCACCGACGGCTACTGGAACAACGACGCCGGCTACGAGGCGATCGGCGATTCGGATGCGACGCAGGGCGCGCTCATCACTTCGGAGGACGGCAGCGCGTCCTACCGGTACAACCCGGCTCCGCCGTACGCGGACAACTTCCAATGGCGGGGGACGCCCTATTCGCGCCCCGACACCCTGGCGGACGTGGCCAACTACTACTGGAAGCGCGACCTGGTGCCATTGGCGAACGACGTGCCGACGTCCGTGGCCGACCCCGCGTTCTGGCAGCACATGGTCACCTTCGGCGTGTCGATCGGCCTGCGCGGCCGGCTCGACCCGAAGACGGACCTGCAGTCGATCACCAACGGCAGCAAGCACTGGGGCGACCCGATCATCGACGAGGACCTGGACCGGATCGACGACCTCTGGCATGCGTCGGTCAACGGCCATGGCAACTTCGTCACGGCCACGCGCCCCGAGGAGTTCGTGCAGGGCCTGGTGGATGCGCTTGCGACCGTCGCCCAGCGGTTGGGGTCGGCGTCGAACGTGACCGCGAACAGCACCTCCTTCCAGACCGACACGCGCGTCTACCAGGCCAGCTATGTCTCCGGGAAGTGGACCGGCGAGCTGGCGGCGTACGAAGTCAGCGCGGCGGGCGTGTCGACCAAGGACGAGGACGGCGACGGCGTGCCGGACGCCGCATGGCGGGCGTCGCAGCGCTTTCCCGATGCGGACGACCGGAACATCTTCACCTCCTCCGGAAGCGGCGCTTCCAACGGGACGGAATTCCCGACGACCGCGCAACTCTCGGCGCTCGCGCAGCCCGGGCGCGCGGATCCACGCGGGGGGCCGGTGACCGGCGCGGAGAACGCGGCCTACGTGGCGGGGTCGCAGGCGCAGGAGATCCGCCAGGGCGGCAAGCTCCGCGACAGGGACACCGTGCTGGGCGACATCGCCAACTCGTCGCCGATGTACGTGCACGACAACGAGATGATCTACGTCGGTGCCAACGACGGCATGCTGCATGCCTTCTCGGCGGTCGACCGCGGCGGGTCCGGCGCGGTGGGCGGCGAGGAGCTGTTCGCCTACGTGCCGGTCGGCATCGACCTCGCGGACCTCGCCACGCTGAGCGATCCCCAGTACGGCGCCAACCATCGCTACTTCGTCGACGGCCCCGTGGTGGTCACGCCGAGGTCGCAGACAGGTGGCACGAACTACCTCGTGGCGACGCTCGGGCGCGGCGGGAAAGGCGTGTTCGCGCTCGATGTCACCGCGCCGACCGCCTTCGACGAGGACGACGTGCTGTGGGACCACACCGGGGGCGCGCTGGGCGCGGACATGGGCCATGTCCTGGGAGAGCCCCTGGTCGTGACCCTCGACGACGCAACCGGTACCCGGGCGGTCCTCGTCGGCAACGGCATCAACAGCGTGAACGGCAAGGCCGTGCTGTTCCTGCTCGACCTGCAGACGGGCGCGGTGCTGCGCAAGTTCGACACCGGCGTCGGCGGCGACAACGGCCTGTCGGCCCCGCGCGGTGCCGACTTCGACGGCGATGGCAAGGTCGACTTCGCCTACGCGGGCGACCTCAAGGGAAATGTCTGGAAGTTCGACCTGTCGGGCGATCCCGATGACTGGGCGGTCGCGAACGCAGGCGCGCCGTTGTTCACGGCCACCGATGCCGGCGGGATTGCCCAGCCGATCACGGCAGGGCTCGCGATCGCGCGCGATCCCGCCACCGGCAAGGTCTGGGTGTTCGCCGGGACCGGCAAGTTCATGGAGCGCACCGATGTCGGCAGCACTCACGTCCAGTCGGTCTACGGGTTGATCGACGACGGCACGATCACCGGGCGCGGCGAACTGGTGGAGCGCGCGATCGTGGCCGTCGGCACCAGCGACGGCGCGGCAGTCCGCGGGTTCGAGCAGGCCGGCGCGATGCCGCTGGACAGGAAGGGCTGGTTCATCGACCTCGACACGCCCTCCGCGGGCGAACGGGTGGTCAGCAATCCGCGCGTCCGCGGGACGGTGCTGCTGTTCGCGAGCATGATCCCGCCGCGCGAGAACACCTGCGACGCGGGCGGCACCGGCTACGTCAACGCGCTGGATGCCTTCAGCGGCACGAGCCTGGGGAGCCCCTACTTCGACGTCAACGACGATGGCACGTACGACGACGATGACGGGCTCGGCGTCGGGGGCGAGGTCGTGCCGATCGGTTCGGTCGACCTCGGCGTCGGGATGCCCACGCTGCCGAGCACGATCGACACGCTGCTCGTCGTGGGCGGCTCGACCGGAACGCTGGGTTCGATCACGATGAATCCCCAGGGAGGCGCCGCGCGGCGCATCTCCTGGCGCGAGATCCTGAGGGACTGACATGCGCCCGGTTCGCACGCACGCGGGATTCACCCTGATCGAACTGCTGGTCGCGGTCGCCGTGGTCGGGATCCTGATGGCGCTCGCCGTGGCCAGCTACGACTTCGCGATGGTCAAGGCGCGCCGCGCCGCGGCGCAGGGATGCCTGGCGGAGGCGGCGCAGGCGCTGGAACGCCACTACACGCTGCAGTTCACCTACGTGGGTGCGCCTGCCCCGACCTGTTCCGCGGACGTGGCCGCGCACTATGCCGTCGGGTTCGCAAGCGGCGAACCGACCCAGTCGACGTATCGGCTCACGGCGGTGCCGCAGGGATCGCAGGCCGGCTCGGACACGACCTGCGGGACGCTCTCGCTGGACCACACAGGCGTCCGCCTGGCCGGAGACGGTACGCCAGGCACGGTGGATGCCTGCTGGTAGCAGGACCGCCCGTCAGTTCCAGCAACGCTCCTCGCCCGAACTGGTCGTCTTGTCCACCAGCCCTGCGGGCGCATTGTTGTTGTTGTTGTCGATGCGCAACAGGAAGTTGCCGCAGCGGTCGCCCGTCTGGCTGCCCTTCGGCGTCGCGGTGAGCAGCACGTCGGTGCCGTCGTTCGCGGACACGCTGAAGGTGTAGTTCGGGTGTGCGGCGTTGAAATTGGCCGCCGTCGTGCCGGCCACCTCGTCGAGCGTCCCGTACGTCGAATGGCTCGCCCGCCAGCGCTCCTGGCGCAGCTGCAGGTCCGCCAGCACGCCGATCGCCTCGGACCGTCGGCTCTTGGCCACCTGCTCGCCGAACATCGGCAGGGCGATCGCGGCGATGATCCCCACGATCGCGATCGTGACCAGCAGTTCGATCAGCGTGAATCCGGCGTGGCGCTTCATGGCGGCCCTCTCCCCGTTGTGGGCGGAATCCTACCATCGGGCAATGCGGCGGCCGGCACCGTGACGGGGCGCACAGTCGCGGCAGGCGCCGGTCGGCGACCGGCCGCCGTTCGTCGTCCCCGGGTTGCGGCGGGCCCGCTTGCTTGCTGTGATGCAGCGTCGAACCGGACAGCATCGGACGCGCATGCGCACCCAGGGCTTCACCCTCGTCGAACTGATGGTCACGATCGCCGTGCTGGCCATCCTGCTCGCGGTCGCCGTGCCTTCGTTCTCGGCATTCCGGCAGCGGACGGTCCTGGAGGGCGTGGGCGCGCCGCTCACGGCGGCCGGGAACGAGGCCCGGTTC
>CAMPJU010000024.1 GCA_946886995.1 uncultured Lysobacteraceae bacterium | reverse complement strand
GCGCTCGTCGCCGTACTCGGCGCGGCGCAGGTCGCGGCGGTAGTCCTCGGTGTTCTCCAGGAACGTGCCGAAGTGGGAGATGCCGACGATGTCGATGCCGGCGCGGATGCGCTCGGGGTAGGTCGCCATCGTGGCCAGCACCATGTAGCCGCCGTAGCTGCCGCCGTAGACGCCGACGCGCTCTGCATCCAGCCCCGGCTGTGTCTCGATCCAGTCCAGCAGCGCACCGATGTCGCGCACCGAGTCCTCGCGGCGCTCGGCATTGTCCAGGGTCAGCCAGGTCTTGCCATAGCCGGCCGAGCCGCGCACGTTCGGCACCAGCATCGCCACGCCCAGCTCGTTGGCCAGGAACTGCGCGGTGGGGCTGAACGCAGGCAGCGCCTGGCTTTCCGGGCCGCCGTGGATGTTGATCACCACCGGGACCGGTTGCGTGTCCGGGATGCCGGCGGGGCGGTAGTAGAACGCCGGGATGGTGCGCGGCTGGCCGTCGACTTCATCGAAGGTCGGGTAGCGGATGAGCGTGGGGGCGACGAACTGTTCCGGGTCCAGGCCGCCGACCTCGCTGCGGGTCCAGCGCACCAGCGAGCGGTCGTCCAGTCCGATGACGTAGGCGTCGCTCGGCGAGGTGGCGCTGTTGAGCGTCAGCGCCAGGCGCTTGCCGTCGGCCGGGAACTCCAGTCCGCCGACAAGGCCGACGGGCAGTGCGGGCAGCGGCACCTCCTGGTGCGAGGGCAGGGACAGCATGTGCAGGCGGTGGATGCCGTCCTCGTTGGTCACGTATGCCAGGTGCCCGCCATCGGGCGCGATGGTGAACATCTCGACATCCCACGGGATGTGGCCGCTGAGCTCGCGGAGCGCGCCGGTGCGCGGGTCGTGGTGCCGCAGGGTCATGAACTCGCTCGGACGGCCGTCGATCGGCTCATCCGAGACGAAGTACGCCGATTCGCCATCCGGCGCATAGCGGAAGCCGCCGAACGCCGCCTTGCCGCCGTCGACCGGGAACAGGGTCAGTTCGCCCGTGCGCAGGTCGACCTCGCCGGGATACGACTCGTTGATCGACGCGTAGCGGGTGACCAGCAGGCGCTGGCCGTCGGGCGAGAAGTCCTGCGCGAACCACATGCCGCCGGCGTCCACCACGATCCGGGCCTCGCCGGTGGCCATGTCGCGAACCCACACGTCGGTGTCGGTGCCGTTGCGCGAGGTGCTGCTGTAGGCGAGCTGGCGGCCATCATGCGAGAACAGCGCGCCGCGGTTCTGCGAGCGCTTGCCGTCGGTCAGCAGCGTCGCTTCGCGGGTGCCCAGGTCGAACCACGACAGCTGCGAGAACTCGTCGCCGCCGGTGTCCTTGGCGAAGACGAAGCCGTTGTGGCCGGAGGGCGCGGCTACCACGCCGGCGACCGGCTCTGGGTAGAACGTGAGCTGCTCGCGCATGCCCATGGGTTCGCACACGCGGTGCACCTGGCTGGTCTCGGCGAAGCGGGTGGACACCAGCAGGCAGCCGTCCGCGGTCCAGTCGGCGACGTTGGCGCTGCGGGTGTTCTGGTAGCGGTTGAGCCGATCGAGCAGCTCGGCCGGGATCGGCGGGATGTTCTCGCTGGTCCGGGTGCCGACCACTTCGCGGTCGACCGGGGCCTCCTGCGCATCGAGCGCGAAGGGCAGGCAGGCGAGGGCGGAGGCTGCGAGCAGGCGCAACGGCAATGTCATGGCGGGTTCCCCGTGAGCGGAATCCCGAGCTTAGCGCGAGCCCAGGCTTCCCAGCAGGGCGCGCAGCTCCTCTTTGTCCCTCACTTCCAGCACGCCTTGCCGTGCCTTTTCCTGCAACTCGTCCACGCGCTGCTGCAGCGTCTGGCGCTCCAGCTGTGCCATCGCGTCCAGGAACTCGTTGCGCCACAGCGCCTCGTCGCCGGGCATCGGCTGGGAGGCCAGCTTCTGCAGCGCGGCGGCATGTTCGGTGTCGGCGAACTGTTCCAGCACGCCGCCGGTGGTGATGCCGGGGCGCTCGCGCACGAGCGAGACGATCCCCGCCAGCAGGTCGACGCCCGGCTGGCGCAAGGCGGCGAACGTGTCGGCCTGCCCGAGGTCCAGCGCGAGCGCGGGTTGCTGCAGCAGCAGGGCGATCGCGCTGCGCACCAGGCTGCGCTTCGGCGCGGGCGCGCCGTGGCCGGTCGACCGCGTGGCGCGTTGCACCGGCACGTGCGTCTCCGGCGAGCTGTTGCGCGCGCCGACGCCGGTGAGTTCGACCAGGCGCTGGCGCATCAGGTCGCCGAATGCTCCGTCGGGGATCTGCGCCAGGAGCGGCTTGGCGCGCTCGGCCAGGCGGCCCTTGCCTTCGAGCGTGCGCAGGTCGACGTCGGCGGCCAGCGAATCGAACAGGAACTGCGACAGGGGCGTCGCCGCGCGCAGGCGCGCATCGAAGCCGGCGGCGCCTTCCTTGCGCACGATGGTGTCGGGGTCCTCGCCATCGGGCAGGAACAGGAAGAACGCCTGGCGGCCGTCGCGCATGCGCGGCAGCACGGACTCGACCGCCTTCCACGCGGCGCTGCGGCCGGCGCGGTCGCCGTCGAAGCAGAAGTACACATCCGCCGCGTTGCGGAACAGCAGCTCGGCGTGGTCGGGCGTGGTGGCGGTGCCGAGCGTGGCGACCGCGGTGTCGACGCCGTGCTCGAACAGCGCGATGACATCCATGTAGCCCTCGACCACCACCAGCCGCGGAATCGTCGAATGGGCCTGGCGCACCTGCCACAGGCCGTAGAGTTCGCGGCCCTTGTGGAACAGCGGCGTCTCGGGCGAGTTGAGGTACTTCGGGCTGTCTTCCGCATCCAGGACACGGCCGCCGAACGCGATCGCACGTCCACGCCGGTCCAGGATCGGGAACATCAACCGGTCGCGGAACTTGTCGTACACGCGGCCGTTCTCGCTGCGGGAGAACAGCCCGGCGCGCTCGAGCAGCTTCATGCGGCGGTCGTCGGTGCCCAGCGCGTCCTTCAGCGCGGAAAAGCCGTCGGGTGCGTAGCCCAGGTGGAAACGCTCGCGCACCGCCTCGCCGACGCCGCGCGCGTCCAGGTAGGCCAGCGCCTTGCTGCTGCCCGGCAGTTGCTTGCGGAAGAACTGCGCCGCGGCCTCGACCGCCTTGAACAGGTCCAGCGTCTCGGGGTTGGCGTTGCGCTGCTGCGTGTCGCGCGGCACCTCCATGCCGGCGCGGCGCGCGAGGTCCTCGACCGCATCGAGGAATTCCATGCGGTCGTAGTTCATCAGGAAGCTGATCGCGGTGCCGTGCGCCCCGCAGCCGAAGCAGTGGTAGAACTGCTTGGTCGGCGACACGGTGAACGACGGCGAGCGCTCGTCGTGGAACGGGCAGCGCGCCGAATACTCCTTGCCCTGCTTCTTCAGCGGAACGCGCGAGCCGACGAGCTCGACGATGTCGCTGCGCGCGAGCAGGTCGTCGATGAAGGCGTCGGGGATGCGGCCCATGGCGGCGTCAGGATGCCACGCCGTCGGGCGTTGGCCGCGCGGGGGTGCGGGCGCGATTGCCCCGGGCGATGCGGGCCGCGCGGGCGCGCTCGTCGACCAGCGAGGTGACCAGCGCACCGGTGAACACCACGATCGCGGCGTAGTAGACCCAGATCACCAGCAGGACCAGCGCGCCCATCTGGCCGTAGGCACTGCCCGGGGCCGCCTCGGACAGGTACAGGCCGATGCCCCAGCGCCCGGCGACGAACAGGCCGGTGGTCAGCAGGCCGCCGACGACCGCCTGCCGCCAGCGGACGCGACGGTCGGGCAGGTAATGGAACATCAGCGCGAAGGTCACCGCGTAGAGCGCGGCGGAGGCCAGGTCGCCCAGGACCGGCAACAGCGTGGGCAGGTCGGCGAACACCACCTGCAGCAGCGTGTTGACGGTCGTGGCCACCACCAGCAGGAAGCCCAGGACCAGCAGCACGCCGAACGACAGCACCCGCTTGCGCAGCCAGGCGAGCATGCCCGGCAGGCGTTGCGCATCGGTGCGGAAGATCAGGTTCAGCGCGCCCTGCAGCCGCGCGAACACCGCGGTTGCGCCGACCAGCAGGAACAGCGTGCTCCAGGCACCGGCCAGCGAACCGATGGAGGGCTCGCGGTCGGCGTGGTCGATGACCGTCTCGGCGACCACCGCCGCCTGCTCGCCGACGATCTCGCCCACCTGCGCGACGATCGCCTCCTGCGCGCTGCCATGGAACGATGCGGTGAGCCACAGCAGCAGCACCAGCAGCGGCGCGAGCGACAGCAGCGCGTAGAAGGCCACCGACGCTGCCTGGGCCAGCAGGTCAAGTTCCAGGAAGCGGCGGACCAGGGCCACGGGAAGGCTGGCCTGCAGTCGTTTCAGCCGACGCGCGCGCCGCTCCGCGGGCGTCTCGCTGCGGCGCCTCGCGGCGGGGCTGACGGACGGAACGCCCGGCACGGTGTCAGCCGGCCAGTCGCTGCTTCACCAGCCTGGAAACCTCGCCCATGTCGGCCTGGCCGGCCAGGCGCGGCTTCAGCACGCCCATCAGCTTGCCCATGTCGGAGGGCCCGCTGGCACCCGTCTCGGCGATCGCGGCATCGACGGCGGCGCGGATCCCGGCCTCGTCCATCTTCTCCGGCAGGTAGCGCTCGATGACGACGATCTCCGCGCGCTCGATGTCGGCCAGGTCCTCGCGACCGGCGGCCGCGTACTGCTGCACCGAGTCCTTGCGCTGCTTGACCATCTTCTCGAGCACCGCCAGCACCTGCGCGTCGTCGAGTTCCACCCGCTCGTCGACCTCGCGCTGCTTGATCGCGGCAAGGACCAGGCGGACCACGCCGAGCGTGGCCTTGTCGCCGCCCTTCATGGCGGCCTTCATGTCGTCGGTGAGGCGGGTCTTGAGGGTCATGGCGGGCATCGCTCCGGAGGGGGGGCTGGAAACGAAAGAAGCCGGCGCTGGGCCGGCTTCCTCTTCACGCGTGCTGCTTGTCGCCGGCCGCGGGTCGCGACCGCGGCGATCAGTACAGGCGCTGGCGCTTGGTCACGTCGCGCGAGGTGCGGCGGGCCTGGCGCTTCACCGCGGCGGCGGCCTTGCGCTTGCGCTCCTGCGTCGGCTTCTCGTAGAACTCGCGCTTGCGGGTCTCGGCGAGGACGCCGGCCTTTTCGCAGGTGCGCTTGAAGCGGCGGAGGGCAAACTCGAAAGGCTCGTTTTCGCGGACTTTGACGCTGGGCATACAGTATCTCGGGTGACGGATATGACCCGGACCGGCCGGGCGAGCCGCGTATGATAAAGGGTCCTCCAGCCTGCTGGCAAGACGGGCCCATGATCGTCCTCGGCATCGAGACCTCCTGCGACGAGACCGGCGTGGCCGTGTACGACACGGCCCGGCCCGGTGCCGACGGCCTGCGTGCCCACGCCGTCTACAGCCAGGTGGAACTGCATGCCGAGTACGGCGGGGTCGTGCCGGAGCTGGCCAGCCGCGACCACGTGCGCAAGCTGCTGCCCCTGGTCCGGCAGACCCTGGCCGAGGCCGGCCTGGCGGTCGGCGACCTGGACGGCGTGGCGTACACCGCCGGCCCGGGGCTGGTCGGCGCGCTGCTGGTGGGCGCGGGCGTGGCCCGGGCCCTGGCCTGGGGCCTCGGCGTTCCGGCGATCGGCGTGCACCACATGGAGGGCCACCTGCTGGCGCCGCTGCTGGAGGACCCCGACCTGGCGCCGCCGTTCGTGGCATTGCTGGTGTCCGGCGGGCACACCCAGCTGGTGGCGGTGGACGGGATCGGCGACTACCGCCTGCTGGGCGAGACCCTGGACGACGCCGCCGGCGAGGCCTTCGACAAGACCGCCAAGCTCATGGGGCTCCCCTATCCCGGCGGCCCGCAACTGGCCGCGCTCGCGCAGGAGGGAACGCCCGGCGCCTTCCGCTTCTCGCGGCCGATGACCGACCGGCCCGGGCTGGATTTCAGCTTCAGCGGCCTGAAGACCCAGGTGTTGCTGGCCTGGCGCGACAGCGACCAGTCGGACGCGACCCGTGCCGATATCGCGCGCGGCTTCGAGGACGCCGTGGTCGACACCCTGGCCATCAAGTGCGGCCGCGCGCTGGACGCGGCCGGCTGCAGCACCCTGGTGATCGCCGGCGGCGTGGGCGCGAACCGCCGCCTGCGCCAGCGGCTGCAGGAGATGGCCACGGAGCGCGGGGGGCGGGCGTGCTTCCCGCGCCCGGCGCTGTGCACCGACAACGGCGCCATGATCGCGTTCGCCGGGGCCCTGCGGCTGGCGGCCGGGCAGCGCGACGACGCGTCGGTCCGGGTGGTCCCGCGCTGGGACATGGCGACCCTGCCGCAGGTAACGTAGGCCGATGGACAAGGTCTTCATCGAGGGGTTGGCGGTCGAGGCCGTCATCGGCATCCACGACTGGGAGCGGCGCGTGCGCCAGGCGCTGGTCCTGGACGTCGAGCTGTCCTTCGACAACCGGGTTCCCGCGGCGACCGATGCGATCGCCGACGCGCACGACTACGAGGCGATCGGCAAGCGGCTGGTCGCGTTCGTCGCGCAGACGCAGGTGAAGCTGGTCGAGACCCTGGCCGAACGTTGCGCCGCGCTCCTGCTGGAGGAGTTCGGGGTGCGCAAGGTGCGCCTGAAGCTCACCAAGCCGGGCGCATTGCCGGGCGCGCGCGCGGTCGGCGTGGTGATCAAGCGCGAGCGGCATCCGGACGACGAGGACGAGGACAACGACAACGACGACAAGAGGGACGCCACCGCGGATGCCGCAGATGGCGCGCAGCCGCAGCTGGCGGCACCGGAGCCGCTGACTTCCGCCAGCGCCCGACCGGAGGCGACGCCGGTGGTCGACGTGCCCCACGCCGCCACGCCCGCCAGTGATCCGCACGCGCTCGCATCGCGCTTCCGCGCCAGGCTGCGTGTCGGTCGCGAGACCTACCTGAGCCTGGGCAGCAACGTCGACCCGGAGCGCAACCTCCGTGCCGCCGTCGCGGCGCTGCGCGAGCGGTTCGGCGAGGTCTCGGTGTCGCCGGTCTACCGCACGCGATCCGTCGGCTTCGACGGGCCCGACTTCCTCAACGCCGTCGCCCGGATCGAGTGCGACACCGATCCGTTCGCGCTGCACCGCTGGCTGCACCGGCTGGAGGAGGACCACGGCCGCGACAGCCGCGACAAGGACTACAGCGACCGCCCGCTGGACATCGACATCGTGTATTTCGGCAGCCTGGTGCTCGACGTCGGGATGCTGCAGTTGCCGCGCCCGGAGTTGCGCTACGCGTTCGTGCTCAAGCCGATGGCCGACCTGGCCCCGGATTTCGTCGATCCGCTGCGCGAGGCGACGATGGCCGAGTTGTGGGCCTCGCACCCGGAGCACCAGGCACCGCCGCCGCAGGTGGACCTCGCGCTGTAGCGCGCTACCCTGTGGGGATGGAGTTTCCCGCGTTGCCGGCCCCGCTGGCGGACCTCGCCGCCGACCTCCCGCCGATCGCCACCCTGGCCCTGCTGCTGCTCGCCGCGTGGCTGGCCGGCGTGCTGGTGCGCGGCGTGCTGCTGCGCGTGGTGGCACGGCTGGCGGAGGCGTCGCCGGTGCACTGGGACGACGCGGTCATCCGCAGCGGGGCGCTGTCACGGCTCGCGCAGGTGGTGCCGGCGCTGGTCGTGCTGGGTGGCGTCCGCCTCGTCGGAGGCCTCCCGGACTGGGCGTACATCGCGGTCCGCAACGTGGCGCTGGCATGGATCGCACTGGCCATCGCGCTGGCGCTGGGCCGGCTGCTCGACGCACTGAACGAAATCTACGTGCGGAACAACCCGCACGCGCGCGAGCGGCCGATCAAGGGCTACCTGCAGCTCGCGAAGATCCTCGCCTGGCTGGTGGCGGTCATCCTGATGGTGGCCGCCCTCGTCAACCGCTCGCCGACGGTGCTGCTGACCGGCCTGGGCGCGATGACAGCGGTCCTGCTGCTGGTGTTCAAGGACACGCTGCTGTCGCTGGTGGCGAGCGTGCAGCTGTCGAGCAACGACATGCTGCGGGTCGGCGACTGGATCGAGATGAAGAGCCAGGGCGTCGATGGCGACGTGATCGACATGAGCCTGCACACCGTCAAGGTCCAGAACTGGGACAAGACGATCAGCACCGTGCCCACGCACCTGCTGATCAGCGAGAGCTTCCGCAACTGGCGCGGCATGACCGACGCGGGCGGGCGCCGGATCAAGCGGGCGCTGCTGCTCGACCAGGCGTCGGTGTTCTTCCTCGACCACGACGAGCGCCAGCGCCTGCGGCGCATCGCGCTGATCGACGACTACCTCGATGCGCAGCGGGAGGAACTCGAGGCCCACAATGCCGAACTCGAGGCCGCCGGCAAGGATCCCGTCAACAACCGCCGCGCGACCAACCTCGGGACGTTCCGCGCCTACGTCCTCGCCTACCTGCGTTCGCATCCGGGCGTGCGCCAGGACATGACGCTGATGGTCCGCCAGCTCGATCCCACCCCGCAGGGCCTGCCGATGGAGGTCTATTGCTTCTCGGCGGACGTGGACTGGGTGGCGTACGAGAACCTGGCCGGCGACATCTTCGACCACCTGCTGGCGGTGCTGCCGGAATTCGGGCTGCGCATCTTCCAGCAGCCCGGCGGCGCGGACCTCAAGTCGGGGTTGAAGGACGCGCTGCAGGCGCGCTGACGCCTTCGCACCTTCTCACCGGGCGATCCGGCAAAATGCCGTGCATCCCGGCAATGCGGCAGGCAGATGGCAGCAGGCAGTCAAACGGAAGGTTCCAACGCGCCAGGGTCGATCCTGGTCACGGGCGGATCGAAGGGCATCGGACTGGCGATCGCGCAGCGGTTCCATGCCGGGGGATTCACGACGATCGTGTGCGCGCGCGACCCCGGCGGACTCGAGAAGGCGCGGTCGGCGACGCCGGGCCTCCAGGCGTTCCAATGCGACATGACGCGCGCTGCGGACGTCGACGCGCTGGCGGCGAACGTGCGTGAGCTGGTGGGAACGCCCGACGTGCTGGTGAACAACGCCGGTGCTTTCGTCCCCGGCCAGCTGCACGACGAGGACGAATCCGCGCTCGAGCGGATGCTCGCGGCCAACCTGTTCAGTGCCTATCGCATCACCCGCGCGTTGCTGCCGGGCATGATGGCGCGCGGGTCGGGCACGATCGTCAACGTGTGCAGCACCGCGTCGATCATGGCGTACCCGGACGGCGGGTCGTACTGCATCGCCAAGCACGCGCTGCATGGCTTCTCGCGCACCCTGCGCGAGGAGATGAAGCCCCATGGCATCCGCGTCGTGTCGCTGCTGCCGGGCGCCACCCTGACCGCATCGTGGGAAGGTGCGGACCTGCCGCCGGAGCGGCTGATGCCGGCCGCCGACGTCGCGGAGATGGCGTGGGCGGCGCACGCCATGTCGCCGCGCACGGTGGTCGAGGAGATCCTGATGCGGCCCTTCCTGGGCGACATCGGCGCATGAGCCAGGGCATGGGCGACGGCGTGGTGATCCGGCTGGACAAGGAGAACATGAAGTTCTCCGCCGGCCACTTCACGATCTTCGGCCCCGGCGAGCGCGAACGCCTGCACGGGCACAACTTCAAGGTCGCGGTGACGCTGCACGCCCGCGTCGGCGACAACGGGCTGTGCTTCGACTACGGCATCTACAAGCGCGAGGTCGTGGCGCTTTGCCGCGAGCTCAACGAGTACTTCCTGCTGCCCGGACGCTCGCCGTTGCTGTCGATCGAGACGGACGGCGACGCGGTGGTGGCCGTGTTCGGCGACGAGCGCATCCCGTTCCTGCGTGGCGACGTGCTGGTGCTGCCGGTCGCCAACATCACGCTTGAGGAACTGGCCGGCTACCTGCTCGGGCGGCTGCTGGGCGACGGGGCGGCGATTGCGGCGCACGGCATCGAGGCGATGGAGGTTTCGGTCGCCTCGGGCCCGGGACAGGACGCGAGCCGACGCTGGCAGGCGGTGCGCGATGGCGGCTGAGCCCGACGTCGCGGCGCGCGAGCACAGCGCGCGCCTGGCCGACGTGATCGGCGAGGAGATCCGGGTCTCCGGTGGTGCGATCCCGTTCTCGCGGTTCATGGAACTGGCGCTGTACGCACCCGGGCTGGGCTACTACAGCGCCGGCGCGACCAAGTTCGGTGCCGCCGGCGATTTCGTCACCGCGCCGGAGCTCGGGCCGTTGTTCGCCGCCTGCGTCGCGGATGCCGTCGCGCCGGTGTTGCAGCAGCTGGGTCCGGAGGCCGGGTTCCTCGAGGTCGGTGGCGGCAGTGGCGCGTTCGCCGAGGTCGCGCTGAAGAAACTGATGGCGGTCGATGCGCTGCCGTCGCGCTACGCCATCCTGGAGCCGAGCGCCGACCTGCGCGCGCGCCAGCGCGAGCACCTGCGCGAGCGCCTGGTGCCGCCGCTGTTCGACCTGCTCGACTGGCCGGACACGCCATTCCAGCAGGCCTGGGACGGCGTGGTGTTCGCCAACGAGGTGGTCGACGCGCTGCCGACGCCGCGCTTCTCGCTGCGCGACGGCGAGGTCTTCGAGGAGCACGTGACACTGGATGGGAACGGCATGTTCGTGCGGGACGACCGACCCGCCGACGCGCTGCTGGCCGCGGCCGTGCGCCATGTCGAGCGCCAGCTCGACGCGCCGTTCGCCGACGGCTACCGGTCGGAACTGCTGCCGCAACTGCCGTACTGGGTGCAGGCGGTGGTGGGCCCGCTGCGGCGCGGCGCGCTGCTGTTCATCGACTACGGCCATCCGCGCCGCGAGTATTACCGGCCCGCGCGCACGGACGGGACGTTGCGTGCGTTCCGGCGCCACGAGGTCGTCGACGACGTCTTCGCATGGCCCGGCC
>CAMPJU010000023.1 GCA_946886995.1 uncultured Lysobacteraceae bacterium | reverse complement strand
GTGCCGAGCAACGCGTCGAGCCAGCCGGGCTGGGGCACGGTGTCGTTGTTGAGGAACACCACGTATTCGCCGCGCGCGAGCTCCGCGCCGTCGTTGCAGGCTGCGACGAACCCGCCATTGCGTTCGCGCTGGTGGAGGTGCAGCCCCTCCACCCCCGACAGTGCCTCGGCCGTGCCGTCCGGCGACGCGTCGTCGACCATGATCACCTCGCACGGCGCTGCCGGCGGATGCGCGGCGATCGCCCGCAGGCAGGCCAGCGTATGCCGGAGTTGCCCGTGGACCGGGATGACGATGCTGGCGCGTGGCGAAGGCGATGCCGGGACCCGCGCGGGAGCGCCGCCCGCCGCAGTAGCGGCCAGCAGCGGTGCGGCCACGCCGCCCGGGGAGGGGAACAACTGGGCGCCAAGCCGTCGCCAGCTGGCGCGCAGGCCACGATTGCGCAGGCTGGCCAGGCCGCGCCGCAGCAACCCGAGTCCGCGCTCGGCCAGGAACCGCAGCTCGACCGCGGAAGTGGGGATCACTAGTGCAACTCCAGCTGACTATCGGGGCACGCGACCGGCCGGCGTGCCCGGGACGCTGCGCTAGACTCGCCCATTCGCAGGCGCGCCGCGCATTGTCGCAAATGGAGTCCATGGGCAGCACCGACCATCGCCCCGATCGCCCGCGCGCCGGGATCCAGGGTCGCCGCCCCGGCGCGCCCCGCCGGCACGGCCGCGGGCCGGTTCCCGAGGGCTGGCGCAGGTACCTGTTGACCGTGGCGCTGGCGGTGGGCGCGATGCTTGCCGGCTTCCTGGTGCCGTATGCGCTGGTCCTGGACCACCAGGTCGGCGAGCGTTTCGGCCAGTTGCAATGGCAGTTGCCGACCCGCGTGTTCGGACGGCCGCTCGAGCTGCGTCCCGGGCGGGCGATGGACGCGCAGACCCTGAAGACCGAGCTGGATGCCGCCGGCTATCGCGACGATGGCGCCGGCGTGCGGCCAGGGACCTACCAGCACGACGGCGGGCGCTGGCTGATCGCCAGCCGCGGTTTCGACGACGTCGACGGTCCGGTGCCGCCGAGCCGGCTGGAGGTGCGGATCTCCGGCGGCCGGGTCGCCTCGCTCCGGGACGCGGCGCGTGGCCAGCCGATGGAAGTCGCGCGCCTGGATCCGGCGCGCATCGCGACCTTGTATGGCCAGCAGCAGGAGGAGCGCCGGCTGGTTCAGCTGGACGAGGTGCCTGAATTGCTGGTCACCACGTTGCAGGCCGTCGAGGACCGCGACTTCCGCGACCACCACGGCATCGACATCAGCGGCATCCTCCGCGCCGCCTGGGCGAACCTCAAGGCGGGCGAGACGGTGCAGGGCGCCAGCACGCTGACCCAGCAGCTGGCGCGCAGCGGCCTGCTCGGCATCGGCAACGAGGTCACGTACACGCGCAAGTTCAAGGAAGCGATGTACGCGGTGCTGATCGAGGCACGCTACGACAAGCGCACGATCCTCGAGACGTACCTCAACCAGGTGTACATCGGCCAGCGTGGCGCGCAGGCCATCCACGGGGTCGCGGCGGGCGCGGATTTCTGGTTCGGCCGCGACCTGCGCGACCTGACCACGGAACAGATCGCGCTGCTGGTGGGCATCATCAACGGCCCGTCGGTCTACAACGCGCGGCGCAACCCGGACGCCGCGAGGGAACGGCGCGACTTCGTGCTCGGCGAGATGCTCGAGACCGGGCTGATCGGCCGGGACACCTACGAGCGTGCCCTGGCGGCACCGCTGGGCGTCACCGAGTCTCCGGGCCATTCGGCCAACCGCTTCCCCGCGTACGTCGACCTGGTCCGCCGCCAGCTGGCCCGCGACTATCCCGCCGACGAACTGGCCGGCGCCAACCTGCGCGTGATGACCGCGATGTCGCCGTCCGCCCAGGCCTATGCGGAAGGGTCCGTGGCGCGGACCATCGAGGCGCTGGACAACGAGGATCGCCCGCCGCTGCAGGCCGGCGTGGTGATGACCGACGTGCATACCGGCCAGGTGGTCGCGGTCGTGGGCAGCCGCGAGTTCACCCAGCCGGGCTTCAACCGTGCGGTGGAGGCGGAGCGTCCGGTCGGCTCGCTGCTCAAGCCGTTCGTCTACCTGCTCGCGCTCGCGCAGCCGGACCGGTGGTCGCTGGCCAGCTGGGTCGACGATTCGGACATCACGGTCACCCTCGACACGGGCAAGCAATGGACGCCCGACAACTCGGACGGCCGGAGCCACGGCACGGTGCGCCTGATCGACGCGCTCGCCCAGTCGTACAACCAGGCCACCGTGCGCGTGGGCATGCAGGTCGATCCGCGCCGGCTCGCGGACCTGCTGGGCACGCTGGCGGGCATCGAGGCGCAGCCCAATCCGTCGCTGATCCTCGGCTCGACCGACCAGAGCCCGTACGCGATGGCGCAGCTCTACCAGTTCCTCGCATCGGGCGGCGAGATCCAGCCGTTGCATGCCGTGCGCGGCGTGCTGGGGCCGGAAGGCAACGCACTCAACCGCTACGACAATGCGCCGGCGCCCGCGCAGGAAGGCGATGCGATCGCCGCGCGGCTGGTGACACTCGCCCTGCAGCATGCAGTCACCTCGGGCACCGGCCGTGCGCTGGTCCGCGACGGCCTGGGCGCATTGCAGGTCGCGGGCAAGACCGGCACCAGCAACGACGGCCGCGACAGCTGGTTCGCCGGCTACACGGGCGACCACCTGGCGGTGGCCTGGGTCGGCAACGACCAGAACGAGGCGACCGGCCTGTACGGCGCGACCGGCGCGATGCGGGTGTGGTCCGGCATCTTCGGACGCCTGCCGACGGCGCCGCTCGAGGTCGGCAGCGACGGCCTGCAGTGGGAGTGGGTGGTCGATTCGCACAGCACCGACGCGTCGTGTCCCGGGGCGCGTCGCTTCGCGTTCGTCGAAGGGTTCGCGCCACCGTCCCGGGGTTGCTATCAGTACGAGTCGGATCCGTACTACCAGGACCAGGAAGGCCGCGGCTGGCGTGACTGGTTCGGCTGGGGCGACGACGACGAGGATGACCGCGACGATGCGCGGCGCGCGGCCGAGGAATCGCGCGAAGCAGCGTACGAAGCGGCGGAGGAAGCGGCGGAGCGCCGTCGGGAGCGCGAACGCGAAATGCGCGACGCGTACGAAGATTCACTGGACGACTGATGTCGCAGCGTCTTCGCTACCTGGCTTGCGTGGCCCTCCTGTCCGGTTGCGCCACCGCACCGCCACCGGCCACGCCGCCGCCCGCACCGCTGACGACCGATACGCCCGCGCAGATGGTCGCGAAGGTGCGCGCCGCGGGTGCCACCAGCGACACCGAACTCGCCGTGCGCCCGCTGCGGGATCCCGCGACTGCCGGCCTGCGCGATGCCGCCGCCGCGCAGCAGGCGCGCGGCGATCTCGCCGGTGCGGCGGCCACCCTCGACCAGGCGCTCGCGATCACGCCCGACGATCCCTCGCTGCTGCAGGAACGTGCCGAGGCCGCGCTGCTGCTTGGCGAGTTCGCGGCCGCCGAGGCGTTTGCGCGTCGTGCCGACGAGCTCGGTTCCCGGGTCGGGCCGTTGTGCCGCCGGCACTGGTCGACCATCGAGCAGGCACGCCTGGCCGCGGGCGACCGCGCCGGCGCGGTCGCCGCCGGCGTTCGCGTCGACCAGTGCCGGGTGGATCGCCCGGCGCGCTACTAGGTGTCGGCGCTCGCCGGCGCCAGCCGCGCCGCGCTGTCCGAAGACGGGGCGCTGGCGAAGGACATCCCCGCATTCGTGCCGCGGCCGGCGCAGCAGCGGCTGGCGGAAGCCGTCGCGGAGGCGTTCGGGACGCGCGGCATGCTGCTCGCCGAGGCCGGCACGGGCACCGGCAAGACCTATGCCTACCTGGTGCCCGCGCTGCTGTCCGGGTTGAAGACGATCGTCTCCACCGGCACGCGCGCACTGCAGGACCAGCTCTACCACCGCGACCTGCCGCGCGTGCGCGACGCCCTCGGCACCGGGCTGAAGACCGCGTTGCTCAAGGGCCGCGCGAACTACCTGTGCCGCTACCGCATGGAACAGGCGAAGGGCGAGCCCGCGTTCGCGACGCGCGAGCTGGCGACGCAATTCCAGCGGGTGGTCGCATGGAGCGGGCGCACGCGCATGGGCGACCTCGCCGAACTGGAGGGCCTTGCGGAAGACACGCCGCTGCTGCCGGTGGTGACCAGCACCGCCGACAACTGCCTGGGCAGCGAATGCCCGTTCTGGAGCGAGTGTTTCGTGGTGCAGGCGCGGCAGCGGGCACAGGCCGCGGACCTGGTCGTGGTCAACCACCACCTGCTGCTGGCCGACCTGGCGCTCAAGCAGGAAGGCTTCGGCGAAATCCTGCCGGGCGCGCAGGCGTTCGTGGTCGACGAGGCACACCAGTTGCCGGACCTGGCGGCGCAGTTCTTCGGCGAGGCGCTGGGCGCGCGGCCGGTCGCCGAGCTCGCCCGCGATGCGTTGCGCGAATGCAGCGGCGTCGATGGCGCCCTCGCGGTCGTGCAGGCGCCCGCGCAACGCCTCGAGCATGCGCTCCGCGCGTTGCGCGCGATGATGGAAACGCTGCCGCCACGCGGGACGCTGGCGCGCGCGATGGAGGCGCCAGGCGTGGAGGACGGCCTCGCAGCATTGGCCGGCGCGCTCGACGACCTGGCAACGGCGATGGATCCGTTGCGCGAGGCGGCGCCGGGGCTGGACGCGTGCCACGCACGGGCCCGCGACTTCGCCGGGCGTCTCGCGCGCTGGAGCGGGCAGGCAATCGACGCCGACCGCGCGTCCGACGACACCGCGTCCTCGGTGCGCTGGTACGAGCTGTCGCCCCGCGGATTCCGCCTGCAGGCGACGCCGCTGGACGTGTCCGGTCCGCTGCGTGCGCATCGCGAGGCATCGCGCGCATCCTGGGTGTTCACGTCGGCGACGCTCGCCGTCGCAGGGACGTTCGACCATCTCGCCACGCGCCTCGGCCTGGACGCCCCCGCGACGCTGCTCGAGCCGAGCCCGTTCGACTGGACCCGCCAGGCGTTGTGCTACCTGCCGCCACGCATGCCCGAGCCCGCGTCGAGGGACTACGGCGGCGCCGTGGTCGATGCCCTCTGGCCGGTACTGGAAGCTTCGGGCGGACGCGCTTTCGTGCTGTTCGCCTCGCACCGCGCCCTGCGCGAGGTGGCCGCGGAATTGCGCGAGGCCCCCTGGCCGTTGTTCGTGCAGGGCGAGGCGCCCCGCCACGTGCTGCTCGAACAGTTCCGCGCATCCGGCAATGGCGTGCTGCTCGGCGCCGCGAGCTTCCGCGAAGGCGTCGACGTCGCGGGCGACGCCCTGAGCGTCGTGGTGATCGACAAGCTGCCGTTCGCCGCGCCGGACGACCCGGTGTTCGAGGCGCGCCTGCAGGCCGTGCGCCGCCGCGGCGGCAATGCGTTCCGCGACGAGCAGTTGCCGCAGGCGGTGATCGCGCTCAAGCAGGGCGTCGGGCGGCTGATCCGCACCGAATCCGACCGCGGCGTGCTGGTCCTGTGCGACCCGCGCCTGACCGGTCGCAGCTACGGGCGGACCTTCCTCGACTCGCTGCCGCCGTTCCCGCGCACCCGGGACATCGCCGACGTCGAAGCTTTCTTCGCGGCGGTACCCTGTTCCGCATGAAGCTGCTCGCCTTCGAGACCGCCACCGAAGCCTGTTCCGTCGCGCTCTGGATCGACGGGGAGGTGCGCGAGCGCTTCGAGGTCGCGCCGCGACGCCACGCGGAGTTGTCGCTGCCGTGGGCGGAGGCCTTGCTGGCCGAGGCCGGGATCGACCGCGCGGCGCTCGATGTGCTGGCGGTCAGTCGCGGGCCGGGCGCGTTCACCGGCGTGCGCCTGGGGATCTCGCTCGTGCAGGGCATCGCGCTGGCGCTGGACCGGCCGGTGGCCGCGCTGTCGACGCTGGCGGTGCTCGCTGCAGGGGGCAGTGGACCGGAACCCAACGTCCTGGCCTCGATCGACGCACGCATGGGCGAGGTCTATGCCGGCGCGTTCGAGGTCCGCGATGGCGAGCCCGTCCCGCTGGGGCCGGAGACCGTCGGCGCCGCGGAGGACGTGGAACTCCCGCGGGCGGAAGGGGACTGGCGGGCCACCGGCACCGGCTTCGCCGCGGGCGAGGGGGCACTGGCGACCCGGCTCGCTGGCGGGCTCGCGCGGGTGGATGCCGGCGCGCTGCCACGGGCGGCGGACCTGGCGCGCCTGGCCGCGCTCGCCGCCGCACGTGGTCGGCTGCTGGCACCGGAACAGGTGGAACCGGCCTACCTCCGCAACCAGGTCGCCCTGACCCTCGCCGAGCAGCAGGCGCTGCGCGACGCGCGCCCGCGCTAGCGGTCGATCATTTCCCCGCCCGGCAGGAACTGCCAGGTCCGGGTCACGTGCAGGACATCCACGTCCTCGGCCGTCACCGGCAGCGGGGGATACGGCTCAGCCAGGCGCACGATCCGCAGCGCGGCCTGGTCCAGCAACGGCTGGCCGCTGGAGTCGACCACTTCGGCGCGCTCGACAGATCCGTCGCGCCGGATCGCCACGCTGATCACCACCTGGCCGGCGAGCCGGCGCCGCCGCGCCTCGTCCGGATAGTTGAGGTTGCCGATCCGCTCGACCCGGTCGACCCAGCCGCGCAGGTAGGCGGCGTACTCGTATTCCCGGGTGCTGGCCGAGACGAACTTGCGGTTCGGCCGCTTCGCGTAGCGCTCCCGGTCCTGGTGGATCTCCGCGGCGAGTCGCGCCATCGCCAGCTCGCGGTCGATGTTGCGTTCGCCTTCGGGCAGCGGGCGCGGCAGTTCGACCGGCGGCGTGGCCTCGGCCCGCGCAACCTGCTCTCGGCCCTGCGTGCTGGAGACGATCCGCGCCCGGGGCGGGGGACTCGGTGCCGGCGCCTGCGCGCGCATCGGCGCCGGCGCGACCCCGGTTTCGGCCTGCGGGAGCTTGCCGGTCTGCCGATCGCGCGGGCGCCTGGCCTCGTCGTGCTCGCCGCCGCCGCGGTTGCTGGCCTGCGCCAGGAAGTCGGCCTGCTCGGGGGTGAGCGCCGTGCTGGCCTCGGTCAGGATCACGTCCAGGGTCGGCAGCACCGGCGCGGCCTCGTTCAGTGCGAAACCGACGCCGAGGATCACCATGCCGTGCACCAGCAGCGACAGCACCAGGGTCGCGCCCAGCCGTTCGCGTTCGCCGACCCCGCCGGGCCTGCCCCGGTCGCCCTGCGCCACCGCCGCGTTCATGGCGCCGGCGCGGCGCCCTCCAGGCGCGCGTCGATCGCGTCGAACAGCCGTCCGGCGATGTTGAGGCCGAAGGCGGCGTCCAGTTCCCGGATGCAGGTGGGGCTGGTGACGTTGACCTCGGTCAGCCAGTCGCCGATCACGTCCAGGCCGACGAACAACATGCCGCGACGGCGCATCTCCGGGCCGACCTCGCCGGCGATCCAGCGGTCGCGATCGGACAGCGGCTGCCCGCGGCCGAGCCCGCCCACGGCGAGGTTCCCCCGGAATTCGTCGCCCTGCGGGATGCGTGCCAGGCAGACCTCCACCGGCTCGCCATCCACCAGCAGGATGCGCTTGTCGCCCTCCGCGATCTCCGGCAGCCAGCGCTGCGCCATCGCCAGGCTGCTGCCTCCGGCGGTCAGCGTCTCCAGGATCACGTTGAGGTTGGGGTCGCCGGCGCGGGCGCGGAAGATCGAGCGCCCGCCCATCCCGTCCAGGGGCTTCAGCACCGCTTCGCCCTCGGCAGCGACGAATGCCTTCAGGGCGGCGACCTCGCGGCTGACGAGGCTGGGCGCGCAGCATTGCGGGAACAGCAGCGCCGCCAGCTTCTCGTTGAAATCGCGCAGGCCGCGCGGATCGTTGACCACCAGCGCGCCGGCGCGACGGGCGATGTCCAGCACGTGGGTGTCGTGCAGGTACTCCGCGTCAACCGGCGGGTCGCGGCGCATCAGCACCACGTCGCGCGCCGCGAAGGCACGCGTCCGGGGCTCCCCCAGCGAGAACCAGCCGGCCGGGTCGTCGCGCACCTGGAGCGGCGCGGTCCGCGCCACGGCCGCGCCGTTGTCCAGGGCCAGGCCGCCGGGCAGCACGTAATGCAGCCGATGCCCGCGTCGCTGGCCCTCCAGCAGCATCGCGAAGGTCGAATCCTTGGCGACCTTGATCGACCCGATCGGGTCCATCACGACGACGATGTCCAGGGGCATTGGCGGCATGTTCGACGGGCGTCGATCGATGGTAGCAGCCACCGTCGTCGCACAAACGCGTTCAGGTTGCACCTGCGGCCACGCCCGGCTTGACAGTGCGCGCGGGGACTGGGATATAGATGTGAATGAATCAGCAGCGGCGCCGGGGACGTTCTGGCAGCGTCGCGCCAAGGGGAATCACGCGATGCAGGATGGGGAACTTACCGGCGGCGTCGGCACGGGCAGCCTCGGTGGCCTGCGGGTCATGGTCATCGACGACTCGAAGACCATCCGCCGCACCGCCGAGACGCTGCTCAAGCGCGAGGGGGCCGAGGTGGTGACGGCGACGGACGGGTTCGAGGCGCTGGCCAAGATCGCCGACCAGCAGCCGCAGATCATCTTCGTCGACATCATGATGCCGCGCCTGGACGGGTACCAGACCTGTGCGCTGATCAAGAACAACCAGCTGTACAAGGGCACGCCGGTGATCATGCTGTCCTCCAAGGACGGCCTGTTCGACAAGGCGCGCGGGCGCATCGTCGGTTCCGAGCAGTACCTGACCAAGCCGTTCACCCGCGAAGAGCTGCTCGACGCGATCCGCAAGCACGTCAACGCCTGACCGGGGGGCAGGACAACCACATGGCAAGGATTCTCCTGATCGAAGATTCGCCGACCGACACCGCGGTGCTCACCCAGCTGCTCGAGCGCAACGGCCACCAGGTGCTGGCGTCCGGGACCGCCGAGGACGGCATCGCGGTGTGCAAGCGCGAACAGCCGGACCTCGTGCTGATGGACGTCATCCTGCCCGGCATGAACGGGTTCCAGGCGACCCGCGCGCTCTCGCGCGACGCCGACACCAGCGCCATCCCCGTGCTGATCGTCAGTACCAAGAACATGGACACCGATCGCGCCTGGGGCCTGCGCCAGGGCGCGAAGGACTACATCGTCAAGCCGCCACGGGAAGACCAGCTGATCGCCCGCATCAACGAGCTGCTCGGCGGCTGACATGAAGAAGCAGAAGTTCGCCCCCAGGCCCTCCGGGCCGACGTCCGCGCCCCCGGCCGCGGTCGCGGGCGACGCGCGGGACGACGCGGGCCTGCCCGGCTCGCCCTTCGAGATCCTGGCCGAGTACGAGCGGCTGGCGCTGGAGCACGTCGCCGGCCTGCCCGAGCAGATGAGCGCCCCGGGCCTGTGGCGTGGCGTCGGCTACCGCATCGGCCGCCAGCGCCTGGCCTCCGGGTTCGAGGAAGTCGTCGAGATCCTCCCGCTGCCGTCGCTCACCCCGGTCCCCGGGGCACAGCCATGGATGCTCGGCGTCGCCAACATGCGCGGCAACCTGCTGCCTGTGGTCGACCTCAAGCAGTTCCTGGAAGGCGAGCGCACCGTGCTGCACGAGGGCCAGCGGATGCTGGTCGTGCGCCAGCGCGGTGGCGACGTCGCGGTGCTGATCGACGAACTGTTCGGCCAGCGCAGCTTCAACGAACCGCAACTGATCGACGCCGCCGAGCTGGACGCCGGCGGCCGCTATGGCCATTTCATCGAGCGCGCCTACCGGCTCGGCGAGCAGGCCTGGGGCATCTTCAGCCTCGAGCGCCTGGCACGCACCCCGGAATTCCGACAAGCAGCGGCCTGAGCCGCAACACCGCACGCAGCATCAACGAGGTCGAACCATGAGCACCGTCATCGAAACCACGCCCGGCAAGAGCCGCAACTACGGCGTCACGTTCTGGCTCATCTTGCTGGTCATTTCGCTGGCAGTGCTGGCGGCCAACACCGGTGTGTCCACCTACCTCGGGCAGCGGCTGAGCGGCGCGCAGGCGTCCGCGGCCGACCTGCAGGTGCTCTCGCAGCAGCTCGCGATCCAGGGTCGACAGGCCGTGACCGGTGACGCGGCTTCGTACACCGCGTTCGCGGCCACCAGGTCGCGCATCGACCAGGACGTGACCACCTTGCGCGACCGCTTCGGCGGCGAGCCGACCGTGGCCGGCGAGATCGCCGAGGTCGCCGACACCTGGACGCCGATGGACGCCAACGCCGAGCGCGTGATGCAGTCTCGGGAGGCGGTCATCGCGCTGGCCGAGAACGCCGGCGCGTTCAGCAGCCGCGTCCCGGAACTGCAGGCGCAGCTCAACGAGGTGGTCCGCGCGCTGGCCTCCAGCGGCGCGCCATCGGCGCAGGTCTACAACGGCCTGCAGATGGTCGTGACCTCCGCGGCCATGGCCCGTCGCATCGCGGAAATCCAGGCGGGTGGTTCCGGTGCGCCGCTCGCCGGCGACGCGCTGGCCCGCGACTCGGCGTTGTTCGATCGCAACCTGGCCGGCCTGCGCGAGGGCGAGGGCGACCTGCAGCAGGTCACCGCGCCGGCGGCCGTCGCCGCGCTCGACCAGGCCAACACGATCTGGGAGGAGATGAAGGGCGACCTCAACGAGATCCTGGAAGCCACCGCGCCGCTGTTCGCCGCGCAGGCGGCCTCGGCCGCGATCACCAACAGCTCCGATGCGCTGCTGGCCGACGCGGATGCGCTGTTCGATGCCTTCACGTCCTTCGGTTCCGTCCGCGACACGCGCCTGTTCCCGAACTTCTGGATCGGCGTCTTCTCGGGCGTCGCCATGCTGTTCGCGATCGTCGGCCTGCTGGCCACCCTGTATCGCCAGCAGCAGAAGCGGTTCGAGACCACCAAGGAACTCAACGACCGCAACCAGGAGGCGATCATGCGCCTGCTG
>CAMPJU010000022.1 GCA_946886995.1 uncultured Lysobacteraceae bacterium | reverse complement strand
TCGACCCGGCCACTCAACCGGATGCCGACGGCCGTCCGCGCGACGTGCGCGGCTTCCAGTCGGTGCTGCTGGACCTGGGCGCGCGGCTCGGCCTTCCGGGCATGGTCGAGCCCGATGGTTCGCCGAAGTACGACGACTACGCCGACTACATCGTGCGCCACGAGCGCGCGCCCGGCGTCGGGCTGCTGGCCGGCTGGCGCGGAAGCGACGGCACGCGGCAGGGCAAGGGTGAACCGAACCCGGACCAGCTGCAGCGTTACATCGCGCACGACGGCTACTGGCGCGCCGAGATCCCCGCGTCCGCGCGCTACTTCAAGATGGCCAACCGCGATTACCTGGCCTGGGCGAAGGACATGGGGTTCATCGCGGACACGAAGCCGATCGCGTTGCAGCTGTATGCCGAGCCGTTGCAGAAGTTCCGGCTCGCCGCGCAGGGGCACGGTGCGCACCAGCCGCCCGACGACCAGCGCGAACGCATCGCCACGCACTTCGACCCGCTGCCGGCGTGGCACGAACCGTTCGGCCATGCGCAGGTCGACGGGGAGCGTTTCCCGCTGCACGCGATCACCCAGCGCCCGATGTTCATGTACCACTCGTGGGGTTCGCAGAACGCATGGTTGCGGCAGATCGCGACGCGCAACTGGCTGTATCTGCATCCGGACACGGCGGCGCGACACGGCGTCGCCGACGGCGACTGGGTCGAGGTCGCCTCGCACCATTCGACGATCACGGTGCAGGCGCGCTTCGCGGCGAACGTGCAGCCGGACACGGTGTGGACCTGGAACGCGATCGGCAAGCGGCGCGGCGCGTGGCGGCTGGACAAGGACGCACCGGAGGGCCGGGAGGGCTTCCTGCTCAACCATCTCATCTCGGACCTGACGCCGCGCGGTGACTTCGCCAATGCCGACCCGGTGACCGGGCAGGCCGCGTGGTTCGACCTGCGCGTGTCGATCAGGCCCGTGGCGGGCGCCGGCATCGCCGAGCCGCAATTCGCGCCGCTGCCGATGGGCAGGGCGCCGGACGGACCCCTGCGCTACGGCGCGAAACTCCGCGAGGAACAACATGGCGAGCAGCAACATGGCGAGGAGCGGCATGGCTGACCGGCCGCCCGTCGATCGCCGGCGCATCTACGCCGGCTGGCTGTGCATCGCACTCGCCTTCGCGCTGGTCGTGGCGCTGGGCGTCGGCTGGCTGGACCCGATCGGCGCGGGCGCCGCCGGCATCAACTCGCTGCTGACGCTGGTCGCCGCGCTGCTGCCGATCCTGGCCGGGCCGGTCATCCTGTTCGCACTCGGCCTGTGGCTGCTGAAGGCGCCGCGCCGGTGACCGCACTGCCGCCCCCGTCGAAGAAGAAGCTGGGCCTGGTCATCGACCTGGACACCTGCGTGGGCTGCCACGCGTGCGCGGTCGGGTGCAAGCAGTGGAACGCCGGCGGCATCGCCGGGCCGGTGACGGACGAGGATCCGTACGGGAAGGAGCCGTTCGGCGTCTGGTTCAACCGGGTGCACAGCTACGAGACAGAACCGACGGACGACGAGCCGGCGATGACGCTGCACTTCCCGCGCTCCTGCCTGCATTGCGAGACGCCGGCGTGCGTGACCGTCTGCCCGACCGGCGCCAGCTACAAGCGCGCCGAGGATGGCATCGTGCTGGTCGACGAGGACAAGTGCATCGGCTGCAAGCTGTGCTCGTGGGCCTGCCCGTACGGCGCGCGCGAGTACAGCGAGGTCGAGGGCGTGATGAAGAAATGCACGCTGTGCGTCGACCGCATCTACAACGAGCACCTGCCCGAGGCCGAGCGCGAGCCGGCGTGCGTGCAGGTGTGCCCGACCCGGGCGCGCCACTTCGGCGACCTCGGCGACCCGGAATCGGACGTGTCGAAGCTGGTGGCCGAACGCGGTGGCGTGGCGCTGATGCCGGAGCTCGGGTATGCGCCGGTCAACCGGTACCTGCCGCCGCGACCGCGCAAGGTGGGCGGCGACGAGGTGGCCGTCGTGGACGACGCCGCAGCAGCGCCGACGCCGGGCACGCCGTCATTGCAGCGCTGGCTCGACCGCGTGCTGTCGCGCTGACGCCGCCATGCATCCCGCCCTGTCCGTCATTTTCTTCACCACCGCTTCGGGCGCCGGGTACGGGCTGCTCGCGTGGGTGGCCATCGCGGCACTCACCGGCACCGTCCCCGCGCGCGTGCTCCTCGTCGCGGTCGTCGTGGCGCTGGTGCTGGTGACGGCCGGGCTGGCCAGTTCGTTCCTGCACCTGGGCAAGCCGATGCGCGCCTGGCGCGCGTTCTCGCAATGGCGCACGTCGTGGCTGTCGCGCGAAGGCGTTGCATCGGCGCTGACCTACTTCCCCGTCCTCGGGCTGGCGCTCGCACTGCTGCCGGGGGCGCTCGACGGCACGGGCCACGGGGTGGTGGCGCTTGCGTGGCCGGGCGTGCTCGTGGCGGCACTGGTGATCGCCGGCGCGCTGGTCACGCTGGTGTGCACCGCGATGATCTATGCCTCGCTCAAGCCCATCCCCGCGTGGGCGCATGCATCGGTGCCGCCGGTCTACCTGGTGTTCGCGCTGTCCGGTGGCGCCCTGTTGCTGGCGGCGATCGCAGCGGTGCACGGCATCGCGGTTCCTGCGCCCGCCCTCGCCGCGCTGGCGTTGCTGGCACTGCTCCCCTGGCCACTCAAGTGGCGCTACTGGCGCGACATCGACCGCACGCCGCTGCCGGCCACCCGCGGCGACGCGGTGGGGCTGCCCCGGCGACAGGTCACCCGCTTCGAGGGACCGACCACCGAGGCCAACTACATCACCCGGGAAATGGGCTTCGTGCTCGCGCGCAGGCATGCACGGACGCTGCGCATCGCGGCGGTGCTGCTGTTCTCGGTCGTGCCGCTGGCCTGCATCGCGATCGCATACGCGACGGGATCGCAATCGTTGCTGGTGCCGGCGGCGATCGCGGCGGTCAGTGGTGCTTTCGTCGAGCGCTGGCTGTTCTTCGCGCAGGCCCGCCACGTGGTGACGCTGTACTACTAGGAGACGTAGGGACCGGTGTCGGGTTCGGCGCTCGCGGCGATGAAGGCCGCCGCGCCCTGGGCGAGCAGCGTGTCCGCAACGGTGCCGCCGAGCCGGTCCGGGCTGTGCGCGGGGCCGGTCGATTCGGCGCGCACGTGGCGGCCCGTCCGCGCTTCGCCGACGAGGCCGACGAGGTGCAGGCGCTCGCCATCGAGTTCGGCGAAGCCCGCCACGGGGACGTGGCAGCTGCCATGCAGGGCGCGGTTCATCGCGCGCTCGGCGGATACGCAGGTACGCGTCGCCGCGTCGTCGAGTGCCGCGAGCAGCGACTGCGTGGCCGCATCGTCGTCGCGGCATTCCACGGCGATGGCGCCCTGTGCGGGCGCCGGCAGCCAGGCCGGCGGCGCGAGGCGATCCCGGATGCGCGCCTCCATGCCCAGCCGCTGCAGGCCGGCGCACGCGAGCACGATCGCGTCGTAGTCGCCCGCCTCGAGCTTCGCCAGCCGGGTGTTGACGTTGCCGCGCAGGTCCCGCGGTCGCAGGTCGGGTCGCAGCGCGCGCAGTTGCGCCTGGCGGCGCAGCGACGATGTCCCCACGATCGCGCCCCCGGGCAGGTCGCCGATCGTCGCGAAGCGCGGGCTGACGAACGCGTCCGCGGCATCCGCGCGCGGCAGGATCGCCGGCAATGCGAAGCCAGGCTCCAGGTCCATCGGCACGTCCTTGAGCGAGTGCACGGCGCAGTCGGCCTCGCCGCGCTGCATCGCGACCTCCAGTTCCTTCAGGAACAGGCCCTTGCCGCCGATGGCCGCAAGCGAGCGGTCGAGCACCTCGTCACCGCGGGTGCTCAGCGGGACCAGCGCGACCTGGAGCCCCGGATGCGCGGCGCGCAACAACGCGGCCACGTGTTCGGTCTGCCAGAGCGCCAGGGGGCTCTTGCGGGTGGCAATGCGGAGGACGGACATCGCGCCATTATCGCAACGAAAAACAGGGGTCAGAGTGCAATTTTCCCGCGTGGCGGCCCGACCTGCGCAGGACGCAAGGAAAATTGCACTCTGACCCCTGTTTTTTCAGAGGTGGCGCAGGGTGTCGCGGAGGTGGGCGACGCAGCGGCGGCTGACTTCGAGGGGATGGTCGCCGTGGCGCAGCACGGCCTGCACGTGGCCGTCGGGACCGCGACGCAGCTCGACGATCTCGTGGCGGGCGACCAGGCAGTTGCGGTGGATGCGCACGAAGCGCTCGCCGAACTCCTCCTCCAGCGACTTCAGCGATTCCTCGATCAGGTCCTCGCCGCGGGCGTGGTGCACGACGACGTACTTCTCCTCGGCCTGCAGGTAGTGCACGTCCTCGATCGGGATCAGCCGCAAGCTGCCGCGCAGCCGCGCGCACAGGTGGGTGCGGTGGCGCCCGCCACCCTGGTCGTCCACCTGCCCGCGTCCCGCGGCAAAGGTGCGCACGCGCTCCAGCGCCGCGGCCAGGCGCTCCTGCCGCACCGGCTTGACCAGGTAGTCGATCGCCTGCGCCTCGAACGCCGACAGGGCATGCGCGTCGTAGGCCGTGCAGAACACCACCGCGGGGCGCGGCTCGAACGCCGCCAGGTGGCGCGCGGCTTCCAGCCCGTCGATCCCGGGCATCGCGATGTCCAGCAGGACCAGGTCGGGGTGGTGCGCGGCGCAGGCATGCAGTGCCTCGCCGCCGTCGCCGGCCTCGGCCACCACCTCGACGCCCGGCTCGGCGGCCAGCAGCGCGCGCAAGCGCTCGCGGGCCAGCGGCTCGTCGTCGGCGATGATGACCCTCACCCCGTCCTCCTCCCCGCCTCCCCGGCGGGGGTGCGCGCGTGGCCAAGTGGCACGCGCAGTTCGACGCGATAGTAGCTCCCTCCCTCCCCGGCGTCCCAATCAGCGGCCATGGTCGCCCCGGCATGGAAGAAGGCGAGCCGGTGGCCGATGCTGCGCTGCGCATGTCCCGCACCGTCGCCCGCCCGGCGTGCCGGCATGCCCGGGCCCGGCGGGGGCGGCGCCGGATTGCGGACCCACAACCGCAACGCGTCCCCGTTCGCATCCAGTCCGATTTCCAGCGTGCCGCCGGCGGGCAATCGCGAGATGCCGTGCAGCACGGCGTTCTCCACCAGGGGCTGGAGCACCAGCCGTGGCAGCGGCAGGTCCCACGGCAGCGGTTCGTGCCGGTCCCATCGCACCTGCAGGCGCGGACCCAGCCGCAGTTCCTCGATGGCCAGGTAGCGTTCCGCCAGCGCGACTTCCTCCTCCAGGGTGGAATCGCCCTCGCCGGCACCGAGCGCCGCGCGGAACAGGTCGGACAGGTCGAGCACCGCGCGCTCGGCCACGACCGGATCGCGCCGCACCAGGCCGGCGATGGTGTTCATGCTGTTGAACAGGAAGTGTGGGCGGATGCGTGCCTGCAGCGCATCCGCCTGTGCGCGGGCACTGGCCCGCACCTGCGCCTGCCAGCGGTCGACGGCATACAGGTAGCGCAGGACCACCGCGACGATCAGCGCCGCGACCGCCGCGCTGCCGATGGAGAAGCGCACCATGCCCACGCCGGCCGGGACCAGGCGGTAGCCGAGTGCACCGTCGATCGCGAACAGGATGGCGGCACCGAGCGCCGCGACCGCCGCAGACAGCGCCACCGCAACCAGGCCGCCCACCGTCCGCGGCAACTTCGACAAGACGGCGCGCGCGGCGCAAAGCAGCACCGACACGGACAGCGCCAGCCACAACGCGAACCCGCTCGCCGAGGCGAAGCGCGCGAGCGACCACTCCTGGCCGCCATCCGGTGCGAGCGCGACCACCAGCACCGCCAGTTCGGCCACGCCAAACATGATCGCCAACCGTGGCAACCGGCACAGGTCCGGCAGCCACGGCTCGCGCGAAGGGCCTTCCATCGTCAGCCGGCGAACCGCCGGTCCAGCCACTGGCCAAGGTCGCGGATCTCTTCCGCGCACACCTGGTGCTGCATCGGATAGACATGCCACTCGACGTCGAAGCCGAGGGCGCGCAGCCGTTCGGCGCTGCGCTGCCCGGCGGCGAACGGCACCACCGGGTCCTGCGAGCCGTGGGCCATGAACACCGGCTGCGACGTGGCCGCGCCGGAGGCCCCGTCTTCCGCCTGGGCCGCCAGCGGCAGGTAGGTGGACAGCGCGACGATGCCGGCCAGCGGCTCCGACCGAAGCAGCGCCGTCGACAGCGCGATCGCCCCACCCTGCGAGAACCCGGCCAGGATGACGCGCGACGGCGGGATGCCGCGCTCGCCTTCGCGCGCAAGTAGGGCCTCGACCTGCGCCACGGACGCCTCGACGCCCGCGGCATCGGCCCGGTCACCGACCGTACCCCCGAACCCGAGGTCGCGGATGTCGTACCACGCGCGCATCGGCATGCCGTTGTTGATCGTCACCGGGCGCACGGGCGCATGCGGGAACACGAAGCGGATGGCGGGCCAGTCGCGCTTCACCAACTCGGGGACGATCGGCGCGAAGTCGTGGCCGTCGGCGCCCAGGCCGTGCAGCCACACGATGGACCAGCGCGGGTCCGGGCCGGTCTCGCGTTCGACGCCTTCGAGCAGTGCCTGCGTATCCATGGCCACATTGTGCCGCATGGCATTGGCGGCGATCATTCGGCATGACCGCCGTCGCCGTGCTCACGCCCGACCCGACCGACCACACCTACGCAGCGCTCTGGCCGAAGGTCCTGCGGCGCCTGCAGCAGGCACTGGACATCGCCGGCGTCCCCGCGGAACCGATGGCCTGGACCGACCACGTCGAGGACGCGAGCGCGCTGCAGCGCTTCCCGCTGGTGCTGCCGCTGCTCACGTGGGGTTACCACACCGACCATGCCCGCTGGCTGCGCGCCTGCCAGGCGTGGGAATCGGCCGGCGTCGCGCTTGCCAACCCGGCCCGCGTCCTGGCGTGGAATTCGGACAAGCGCTACCTGGAGGCGTTCGCGCAGCGCGGCGTGGCGATGCCGGCGACGTGCTGGACGGAGCGCGTCACGGCCGCGGTGATCGAGGACGCGTTCGACGCATTCGACGCCGACCAGCTGATCGTGAAGCCGACGGTGTCGGGTGGCGCATGGAAGACGCTTCGCCTGCGCCGCGGCGAACGGTTCGATGCCACGCTGGCCGACGCGCCGCCCGGCGCCGCGATGGTGCAGCCGTACCTGCCGACCATCGCGTCCGAGGGCGAGACATCGCTGCTGTTCTTCGGCGGCGCCTTCAGCCACGCGGTCAACAAGCGGCCGGTGCCCGGCGAGTTCCGCATCCAGGAGCAGTTCGGGGGCCTGTATACGCCGCTGCCCGAGCCACCGCCCGGCGCACTGGCGCTGGCAAGGCAGACCCTGGCCGCGGTCGACGAGCCGCTGCTGTACGCGCGCATCGACACGGTGCCCGATGCCGAGGGACGCTGGCTGCTGATGGAAGCCGAACTGATCGAGCCCGACTTCTACCTGGGCGCGGATCCGCGGCAGGGCGCGGCGTTCGCGCACGCGGTGCAGTCAGCGCTCCGGACGCGCACTGAATTGCGCACCTGAGGCGGCAAGACCGTCAGGATGACGGGCCGGCTCCCGCCTGTTCCCCCGCGATCCACCGACGCACCTCCTGCTCCAGCACCGGCAGCGGCACGGCACCCATCCCGAGCACGACGTCATGGAACACCTTCTGGTCGAAGTCGTCGCCCAGTTCGCGTTCCGCCTCGGCGCGCAGGTCGCGGATGGTGCGGTAGCCGATGTAGTACGACAGCGCCTGGCCTGGCCATGAGATGTAACGGTCGACCTCGTTCTCGATATCCAGTCGCGCGAGTGCGGTGTGGTCGGCGAGGTAGTCGATCGCCTGCTGCCGTGTCCATCCGTACTCGTGCAGCCCGGTGTCGATGACCAGCCGCGCGGCGCGCCACATCTCGAACGTCAGGCGGCCGAAGTCCTGGTAGGGCGTCTCGTAGATGCCCATCTGGGTGCCCAGCCACTCCGCGTACAGGCCCCATCCCTCGCCGTAGCCGGAGAAGTACAGGTCCTGGCGGAACTCCGGGCGTTCCGGTGCCTCCAGGGCCAGCGCCGCCTGGAAGCTGTGGCCCGGCGAGCATTCGTGCAGCACCAGCGCCGGCAGGTTGTACAGCGGCCGCGACGGCAGGTCGTGCGTGTTGAACAGGCACGCGTCCAGGCCTCCGCGGCCCGAGGTGTAGTTCGGCGCGATGTCGGCGGGCACCGGGATGATCGTGAAGCGGTAGCGGGGCAACGTTTCGAACTGGTGCTTCAGCTGGCCATCGACCTGCTTCGCGATCCAGGCCGCATTCGCCAGCAGCTCGTGCGGGGTCTTCGCGTAGAACCGTGGATCGCTGCGCAGGAAGGCGAGGAACTCCGCGAAGGTGCCCTCGAAGCCCGCGCGCCGCATCACGTCACGCATCTCCGCCGAGATCCGCGCGACCTCTGCCAGGCCCAGCTGGTGGATCTCCTCCGGCGTCATGTCGCGCGTGACGTATTCGCGGACCTGGGCGCGGTAGAACGCATCGCCGTCGGGCAGGTCTGCCGCAGAGATCGTGGTGCGGGTGCGCGGGTAGTACTCCTCGCGCAGGAAGGCCAGCAGCTCGCGGTACGCCGGCACCGCCTGCTCGAGCACGACCTTGCGGCCCTCCGCGCGCAGCTCCTCGCGGACCGCCGCCGGGATCGTTTCCGGGATGCGGTCGAACGTCGCCAGGAACGGGTTGCCTTCGCCGGCGATCGTGTACGGCTCGAGCGTCCTGTCGCGTCCCTCGATGGACACGCGCGGCACGCTCCAGCCGCGTGCCAGGCCGCGTTCCATGTTGGCGACGTGTTCGTCGAAATAGCGCGGCAGGTCGGCCAGGCGGCCGATGAAGCGTCGCCAGTCACCCGCGTCCTGGTACGGATGGTTCGGGTTGAGGTAGCTCCAGAAGAAGCTGTCGCTGTTGAACGGCATCTCGTACGTACGCCACGCCGCGTTGGCGTGCAGCGCCTCGATGTCGGCGCGGAAGACGGCCGCATTGACCTGTTCTGCGTGCGGCAGCTGGTCGACCGGGATCGCATCGAGGACGTCGAGCACTTGCTGCCAATGCGCGGCGCGGCGGGCCCATGCTTCCGGTGTCACGGACGGCAGGCGATCCGACTGCTGCCATTCGCCATCGATCTGGACGTTGGCGAACTCCCGCTGGCGCCAAGGCCACTCGTCGGTGTAGAGCGCCTGCAGTCGCGCCACCGCCTCGCTGGCGGGCGCGGCCGCGTTATCCGCGGTCTGCGCGGCGACCGTGCCGTGCGGCCCCACGGCGAGCCCGGCGACGAGCAGCGCGGCCAATGCCGGGGCGACGAAACGACGTGATGACAACACCATGCGAATCCCTCGTGCGCGACGCGTCCGCGCCTGGAGGGGCCGATTCTATCGCCGACGCGTCAGGCGCCTTTGGCGAACCGGTGCAACAGCATGCCGCCCACCATTGCGGGCACGAACCACAGCGCTTCGGTCGAGCCGACGCCGAGCCCGGCCAGCGCGGGGCCGGGGCAATACCCGGCAATTCCCCAGCCGACTCCGAACAGCGCGGCACCGCCGAGCAGGTGGCGGTCCACGTGGGTCCGGTTGGACAGGCGGAACACCTCGTCGAAGACCGGCCGGCCGCGCGCGAGCACCGGACGGAACAGCAGTGCCGTCGTCAGCACCGCGCCGCCGAGGACGAACAGCAGCGTCGGGTCGAAGTCGCCGGCCACGTCGAGGAAGCCCAGCACGATGCGCGCGTCGGTCATGCCCGACATCGCGAGTCCGACGCCGAACAGCGCGCCCGACGCGAGGGCCGCGAGCACGATGCGGAAAGACGGGCGCATCGTCAGGTCCATGCGTGGCGGACCACGAAGGTGGTGGCGATCGCGGTCGCCATGAAGGTCACGACCGCGACGAGCGAGCGCGTCGAGAGGCGCCCGAGCCCGCAGACACCGTGGCCGCTGGTGCAGCCGTTGCCCATGCGCGTGCCGAATCCGACCAGCACGCCGGCGACCACCAGCCCGACGCGCGGGAAATCCCCGCGCGGGACCGGCGCGCCGGGCACGAAGGCCATGTACAGGCCCGCGGCGGCGACCAGGCCCACCAGGAAGGCCAGGCGCCACGTCACGTCACCCGGGGCGGGGAACAGGACCCCATTGAAGATCCCGCTGACCCCGGCGACGCGGCCGTCCAGCCACAGCAGCAGGGTCGCGGAAAGCCCGATCAGTACGCCGCCGGCGAGCGCCAGCATCCAGGCGCTCATGCGCTGCCGTCCAGCGGCCAGGCCTCGCGTCCCATTCCTTCGTTCCTCGTTGCGTGTGATCTAGTCTATGTCCGGCGAGCTCCAGAAGGGCGAACCCATGATCTTCCGCCAGCTGTTCGAACCGGTCTCTTCGACCTACACCTACCTGCTTGCCTGCGGGGAGACGCGCGAAGCGGTCCTGGTGGACCCGGTGCTGCCCGCCTGGCAGCGCGACCTGCAGGTGGTCAATGACCTCGGCCTGCGGCTCGTGATGACGATCGACACGCACATCCATGCCGACCACCTCACGTCGTCGTCGCGGCTCAGGAAGGAAGTGGGCAGCCGGATCGCGGTTCCCGCGCTCGACGGCCTGGACTGCGCCGATGTCGGCATCGAGGACGGCGTGCCACTGCAGGTGGGCGGCGTGCGGCTGGATCCGATGCACACGCCCGGACACACCGACAACCATTTCGCCATCGTGGCCGGCGATCGCGTCTTCACCGGCGACGCCCTGCTGATCGACGGCTGCGGACGGACCGACTTCCAGAGCGGCGATTCGCGCGCCCTTTACCACAGCGTGCGCGACAAGCTGTTCTCGCTGCCGGCGGAAACGCTGGTCTATCCCGCGCACGACTACAGCGGTCGCTGGGTTTCCAGCATCGCGCAGGAGCGGCAACGCAACCCGCGCCTCGGAGGCGACCGCACGATCGAGGACTTCGTGGACCTGATGGCCGGCCTGAACCTGCCCTACCCGAAGTTCATCGACTACGCCGTCCCGGGAAACCGCGCGTGCGGCGTCTGCGTCGACCCGCTGCCCGCGCACCTGCGGGAGTACTGCGACGAGATGGCGCGCAGCCCCCAGGGCTGACTGGACCGTGCCGACGTCCGGATCTGGTGGGCCCACCAGGACTCGAACCTGGAACCAAGGGATTCGCGTTTCCCGGAAGTTTCCCCCCGGCGCGGACTATCTCTTCACCCTCGGCTTGCGCCGGTGGGGTGCGGGACGCTCGAGCCTGTCATCAAGGGCACTGCAGCCCCCAGGTAGTCTCTGCACCTTCCGGCGGT
>CAMPJU010000021.1 GCA_946886995.1 uncultured Lysobacteraceae bacterium | reverse complement strand
GGCCGGCGCGGGGATGGTGCTGGCCACGGTCGCCACGTTCGCGCTGCCGGGCCTGGAGAACCTGGGGCTGATCGTGCTGGCCCTGGCCATCGGCAGCGTGCTGGCGTGGGTCTCGGGCAAGCGGGTTGCGATCACCGACATGCCGCAGATGGTCGCGCTCTACAACGGCATGGGCGGTGGTTCGGCGGCCGCGATCGGCGCGGTGGAACTGTTGCGGTATTCCGCTGCGGGCGTGCGCCCGCCGCTGGTGGTCGTCGTGCTCGCGACGCTGGGAGCGCTGATCGGGGCGGTGTCGTTGTCGGGGTCTGCCATCGCCTGGGCCAAGCTCGACGGGCGGATGGACAGGCGCTACGCGTTCCCGGGCCAGCAACTGGTCAATGGCGCGCTGTTCGGCGTGGCGCTGGTCCTGGGCGGGATCGCCATCCATTCGCTCGGCGTGCCCGCGATCGTCGCGTTCTTCCTGGTGGCGCTCGCGCTGGGCGTGCTGATGACGCTGCCGATCGGCGGCGCCGACATGCCGGTCGTGATCTCGCTGTACAACGCGCTCACCGGGCTGGCCGTGGCGTTCGAAGGGTACGTGCTGGGCAACCAGGCCCTGATCATCGCCGGCACCATGGTCGGTGCGGCCGGCATGCTGCTCACCCGGTTGATGGCGAAAGCGATGAACCGGCCGATCCGCAACGTCCTCTTCTCGAACTTCGGCGGTGGCGGGCAGGCCTCGGAGATCGCGGGCACCCAGAAGCCGATCGAGGCGGGCGACGTGGCCGCGATGATGGCGTACGCCGAGCGCGTGGTGATCGTGCCGGGCTACGGGATGGCCGTCGCGCAGGCGCAGCACAAGATCTGGGAGCTCGCACAGAAGCTGATGGGGCGGGGCATCAAGGTGAAGTTCGCGATCCACCCGGTCGCCGGACGCATGCCGGGGCACATGAACGTCCTGCTTGCCGAAGCCGGCGTTCCGTACGACCTGATCGCCGACATGGACGACATCAACCCGGAGTTCGCCAACACCGACGTGTCGCTGGTGATCGGCGCGAACGACGTGGTGAACCCGGTGGCGAAGACCGATCCCGCGTCGCCCATCTACGGCATGCCGATCCTCGACGTCGACCGCTCGCGCAACACGGTCGTGATCAAGCGGGGCAAGGGCACCGGGTTCGCCGGGATCGAGAACGCCCTCTTCTATTCGGACAACACGCGGATGCTCTACGGCGACGGGGCCGAGATGGCCGCCGCGCTGGTCGCCGAGCTGAAGGCGCTGGACGGCGGGCACTGAAGCCGGGCGGGGCCGCTATCGCGCCGCCCAGGCCGCAATGACGAGCGACACGGCGAGCCAGGCGACGTCCAGGGGCGCGTGGGTCAGCTGCACCACCGTCCAGGCCAGCCCCGATCCGAGCTTCAGTGCCGAGTCCAGCGGGCCGACGCCGACCAGTCGCCCGATGCCCGCGGCGACGATGCCCCAGTTGGCCAGGACGATGGTGGCCGCCGTGCCCCCGACGGCCCAGGCCGCGCGGCGCCAACCCGCGGCCATGCCGCCGACGCGCAGCAGGAACGCGGCGTCGAGCGCGGCCAGCACCGCCATCCAGCTGGACTGCCGGCCCGTGGCGGTGGCGACCACGATCCATGCGGCCGCCACGGCGGCGACGCCCAGGGGCAGCAGGAAAAGCGCGAGCCGGGTGCGGCGCGGCGGGAGCGGAAGCGCGTCGGTCATGCGGGAGCGGGGCCGGGCGCCACAGCATAGGCCGGCCAGGCGATGGACCGGTAAAATGGCGGGATGTACACACGCAGCAGCGAACCGGTGCGCTTCGAGCGCGATTGCGAGGTCGTCCTCGTCCCCCAGGGCGAGCAGGTGACCCTGCCGGCGGGAAGCATCGGGTACATCACCCAGGCGCTCGGCGGGAGCTACACGGTCTTCGTCGAAGGCAACCTGTTCCGGGTCGCGGGGCGCGATGCCGACGCCATCGGCAAGGAGCCGCCCGAGCCGATCGAGTTGCCGGAAGGCGCGTCGGACGCAGAGGTGGAAAAGCTGGTGTGGCAGCAGTTGCGCACGTGCTTCGATCCGGAGATCCCGATCAACGTGGTCGACCTGGGGCTGGTGTACGAGGCGGACGTGGCCGCCCTGTCGGGTGGCGAGCGCAAGGTGTCGATCCGGATGACCCTGACCGCCCCCGGCTGCGGCATGGGCGACATCCTGGTCGACGACGTCCGCAGCAAGGTCGAATTGATCCCCACGGTGGAGGAGGCGGACGTCGAGCTGGTCTTCGACCCGCCATGGAACCGGACCATGATGTCCGAGGCGGCGCGGCTGGAAACCGGAATGCTCTAGCCCCCGGCGGGACGGTCGCCCCCCCGTTCATCGCCGTGACCGCGGCGTGAAACGCACCTTTGCGTGTGGACGTCAAGTGCCTTCAGGCACCTGAATGCCGGATCCGTGCGCGGCATCCCACCCGATTTGTGACGTGTCTCACAAAAAGCAGCGCCGAATTGCTGCACCTGCAGCGTGTGTCGACCCCCTGCCCGGGGTAGCGTGGATGAACGGACGGCAACAGGGGGCTGTCCGTTCACCGCGGTCTCTTGCGTTATGCGCCGCCCTTCATCCCGGGGGCGCATGCCGGGGGACCTTTTGCTGCCCAAGGCCGCCGGGATGGCGGTCATTCTCAAGTTCGGGGGTTACAGATGTCAGGTTCTTCGAAGTTCGAGTTCTCGAAAGTGCACGTCCTCGCCGCCGCCACCGCGGTTGCGCTCGCAGCCATGGCCGCTTCCGTCTCCGCCGTCGAACCGACGGACCGGATCAACCTCACTTCGTTCGACCCCGCACAGGACGCAGGCGGGTACGACCGTTTCATCGTCAAGTACCGGGACGGCAGCCAGGAAGCGCGCGGCGTGCGCATGGCACGCGCGGCGGTCTCGCGACTGGGCGAGCTGTCGGTCGGTGGCAAGGGCGTCCGGCTGGGCGTGCTGCGCCAGCTCGCGGTCGGCGGCCACGTCGTCAAGGCCAACCGCAAGCTCGACCGCATCGAAGCCGCCGCGCTGATGCGGCAGATCGCCGCCAATCCCGACGTGGAATACGTCGAGGTCGACCAGCTGATGAAGCCGGTGCTGACCCCGAACGACACGTATTACAGCCAGTACCAGTGGGACTTCTACGAAGCCGCCGGTGGCATGAACATCGACGACGCCTGGAACACGACCAACGGCAGCGGGATCGTGGTGGCCGTGATCGACACCGGCATCACCAGCCACAGCGACCTCAACGCGAACATCGTCGGCGGCTACGACTTCATCAGCGATTCGGCGATGGCGCGCGACGGCAACGGGCGTGACGGCAATCCGAACGACGAAGGCGACTGGTACGCCGCCAACGAATGCGGCGCCGGCGTGCCGGCAGCCAACTCCAGCTGGCACGGCACCCACGTGGCCGGCACGGTCGCGGCGGTCGCCAACAACGCCAAGGGCGTGGCGGGCGTCGCCTACGGGGCGAAGGTCGTGCCGCTCCGCGTGCTCGGCAAGTGTGGCGGCTACACCTCCGACATCGCGGACGCCATCACCTGGGCCTCGGGCGGGACGGTCAGCGGCGTGCCGTCCAACCCGAACCCGGCGGAAGTGATCAACATGAGCCTGGGCGGCGGCGGCAGCTGCTCGTCGACCTACCAGAACGCCATCAACGGCGCGGTGGGTCGTGGGTCGACGGTCGTCGTCGCGGCCGGCAACAGCAACACCAACGTGTCGACGGCGGTGCCGGCGAACTGCCCGAACGTGGTCGCCGTGGCGTCGACCACGCGCCAGGGTGGGCGCTCGAGCTTCTCCAACTACGGCAGCGGGATCGACGTGGCGGCGCCGGGCAGCACCATCGCCTCGACGCTCAACAGCGGCACCACCACGCCGGGCAGCGAAGGCTACGCCATCTACGACGGCACCTCGATGGCCGCCCCGCACGTGGCGGGCGTGGTCGCGCTGATGCAGGCGGTGGCGCCGTCGCCCATGACGCCGGCGGCCGTCGAGTCGACCCTGAAGAGCACCCTGCGTGCCTTCCCGGTCTCGATCGACCAGCCGATCGGCAATGGCATCGTGGACGCGATGGCTGCCGTGACCGCGGCTGCGGGCGGCGATCCGGACCCCGATCCGGATCCGAGCGGCGACCTGCAGGACGGCGTGCCGGTCACCGGCTTGTCGGGCGGCAGCGGCAGCGAGCAGTTCTTCACGATGGTGGTGCCGAGCGGAGCCAGCAACCTGACGTTCACCATGTCGGGCGGCACCGGCGATGCGGACATGTACATGCGGTTCGGGTCCGCGCCGACGACGTCGACGTGGGAATGCCGCCCGTACCTCAACGGCAACAACGAGACCTGCACGGTCGCGTCGCCGCAGGCGGGCACGTACCACGTGATGCTGCGTGGCTACACCAGCTTCTCGGGCGTGAGCCTCGTGGGCAACTACGACACGGGCGGTGGCGGTGGCGGCCAGGCGTTCTGGGAGAACACCGGGAACTACAACATCCAGGACCTGCAGACCACCGAGAGCCCGATCGCCGTCAGCGGGCGCAGCGGCAACGCACCGTCCGACCTGTCGGTCGACGTGAACATCGTCCACACCTACAAGGGCGACCTGATCGTCAACCTCGTGGCGCCGGACGGCAGTACGTACCTGCTGCACAACGGTTCGGGCGGCTCTGCGAACAACATCAATGCGACCTACACCGTGAATGCCTCGTCCGAGGCGGCCAACGGCACCTGGAAGCTGCGCGTGTACGACCGCTACAACGGCGACACCGGCTACATCAACGAATGGAGCCTCACCTTCTGAGGACCCGTCCCGTCGCGACACTTCGACCCCGGCCTCGTGCCGGGGTCTTTTTTCGTCAGGCCGGCTCGAACCGGTTCGCGTCGACGTTCTTGCGGACCTTCGCCGGATCCCAGATGCGACCGTTCATCGCGATGTAGACGCCCGGCGGCAACGACTGCACGGCGCCGACGGCCGTCCCGATGTTGAACTCCGCATCGGACCCGCGGAACCGCGCGGGGTTCAGCGCACCGGTCAGCACGATCACCTTGCCGGGGATCGTGGCGAGCACGCGCGCGGTCTCGACCATGCTGTCCGTGCCGTGGGTGACCAGCACGTGCCGCGCATCCTGCCCGGCGATGGTCTCGCGGACCAGCTCGCGATCCGCGTCGTCCAGGTGCAGGGAGTCCTTGCGCAGGACCGGGACGACCTCGAACCGGAACGCGACGCCCAGCTCTTCCAGGATCCGGCCGATCTGCGGGTCGCCGACCTGGAAGTCCGACTTGTCGTCGAAATAGATCTTGTCGATGGTGCCGCCGGTGGTGACGACGCAGAGGTGGTCCATGGAGGCGCCCGGCGTGGCTGGAGACGCGGGGATTATAGGCGCGGCACCCTTCGACTACCGGCGGGTGAAGCGTGCGCGCAGTCCCGGCCAGCTCGACGCGACCACCACCACGAGTGCAAGTCCCGTTTCGGCGAGCGCCAGGCCGCGCTCGGGCGGTCGTGTCCAGGCCACCATCACGCCGTGGCTGAACCACGCGAGCGCCAGCACGCCGGCCCAGAACGCCGCGCTTCGGCGTCCGCGCCAATGGGCCAGGGCGAGGATCGCGGGTGGCACGGCGAAGACCGCAAGGGCGACCCACGGATCCGGTGTCGGGGCGAACCATGCGGCAAACAGCGCGGCGAGCGCGAGCAACGTGGCGACGAGCACGCGGTCGGCCACGTCGCGGCGCTGCGTGCTCATGCGGACAGCTTCGCCGCGATCGACGCGACGCGACGCCCCAGCGCGCGCGCCAGTTCGGCTTCCTCGTCGGTCGGCTGCGGGTCGTCCTTCGACCCCGACACGTGGCTGGCGCCGTACGGGGTTCCGCCCGAACGCGTCGACGTCAACGCCGGCTCCGTGTACGGGATCCCCGCCACCAGGCAGCCGTGGTGCAGCAACGGCACCAGCATCGACAGCAGCGTGGCTTCCTGGCCGCCGTGCATCGTCGCCGTGGACGTGAACACCGCCGCGGGCTTGCCCACCAGCGTGCCGCTCGCCCATTCGGCGCCGAGGCCGTCGACGAAATGCTTCAGCGGCGCGGCCATGTTGCCGAAACGCGTGGGACTGCCGAGCAACAGCCCCGCGCAGTCGGCCAGGTCGGAGCGCTCGACGTAGGGTGCGCCTTCCTCCGGCACGGGCGGCGCGGCGACCTCCGTCACCGGCGCCACGGGCGGCACCGTGCGCAGCCGTGCGGACATCCCCTCGACCTCGCCGATCCCGCGCGCGACGTGGCGCGCCAGGCGCGCGACCGAACCGCCGCGGCTGTAATACAGGACCAGGATTTCCGGCATGGCGGCGCGCTCGCGGGCAGGGCGGTGACACAGGATAGGCTACGCTCCGCGCATGGAACCGCTGGACACCCTGGACCGCTGGATCGAGCGCTCGCGCGACCGCGCGCGGACCACGGCGTTCGCCCGGTTCCTGTGGAAGAACTTCCTGGACGACCGCCTGTTCGAGGCGGCCGGCGCGCTGTCGTTCACGACCGTGTTCGCGCTGGTGCCGTTGTCGATGGTGGTGTTCGGCGTGCTCCAGGCGTTCCCGGTGTTCGACCAGTGGAGCACGCAGCTCAGCAACTACATCTTCGCCAACTTCGTACCCAGCTCGGCGAGCAAGGTCGAGTCCTACCTGCAGGGTTTCGCGGACCGGGCCGGCGACCTCACCACGCTCGGCGTCATCGCGCTGGTGGTGTCGCTGCTGATCACCTTGACCAGCGTCGAGACGACCTTCAACCGGATCTGGCGGGTCAAGGCGCCGCGCCCCAAGTTCAGCCGCTTCCTCGTGTACTGGACGGTGCTGACCCTTGGCGCGCTGGTCGCCGCCGCGTCGCTCGCGCTGTCGACCCAGCTGTTCGCGCTGGCGGTGTTCGAGACCCAGCCGGGCAGGGCGATCGAGGGCCTGATGCTGCGCCTGGCGCCCGTGGCCATCGAACTCTTGGCCTTCACCATGGTGTACCGGGTCGTGCCGCATCGCACCGTGCACTGGCGGCACGCCTTCGCCGGTGCGGTGCTGGCCGTGCTGATGTTCGAACTGGTCAAGGGCGGCATCGGGTTGTTCCTCGGCAGCTTCCGCTCCTACGAGGCGATCTACGGCACGGTGGCGTTCGTGCCGATCTTCCTGCTGTGGGTGTTCCTGGGCTGGGTGTCGATCCTGCTCGGGGCATCGCTGGGTTCGTCGATCTCCGCGTTCCGGTACCAGCCAGCGGCCATGCGCCTGCCCGAGGGTTACGAGCTGTACGGCATCCTGCGCATGCTGGGACGCTTCGCGGAGGCGCGCGAGAAGGGCGAGGGACTGCACAGCGACGACATCGAACGGCTCGAGCCGATGCTCACCGACGCGCTGGTCCAGCAACTGCTCGCGCAACTGGAGGAGATCCGGTTACTCAGCCGCGCCGAGACCGGCGAATGGCTGCTCGCGCGCGACCTGGATGAACTGAGCCTCGCGGAACTGTACGAAACCTGCCAGCTGCGCATTCCCGTCGCGGAGGCGCACCTGCCCTGCCGCGACGACGCGCTCGGGCAGGCCACCATCGCGGCGCTGGACGAGTTGCGGGTGCCGCTGCGCGACCTGCTCAAGCGCCGCATCGCCTCGATCTACGAAGACCCGAACGGAGACCGTCGATGATCTTTCCGCGCAGTGGCGCCCGCGCCGCCCTCCTGACCACGGCGCTGTTCGCGGTGTTCGCGACCGGCTGCAAGCCGCAGGGCGAACCGGACCCAGCCGCGCCGGCGGAGCAGGCATCCCCGGCCCCCGCAGCTTCGACTGGTGCGGACGAGCCGCCAGCGACCCCGGGGCCGCCGTTGCCCGAGACCCCCGCCTTGCGCGTGGCCACGCTCGACCACGGCGACTACGACCTGGCCGACCACCGCGACAAGTGGGTCGTCGTCAACTTCTGGGCGACGTGGTGCGCGCCGTGCCTGAAGGAGATGCCGGAACTCTCCGCGCTCGACGCCATGAACGAGCACGTCGAGGTGATCGGGCTCGCCTACGAGGACATCGACGTCGCGGCGATGCGGGAGTTCCTGGCATCGCATCCGGTCGTCTACCCGATCGCGATCGTCGACGTGTATGCGCCACCGGCGGATTTCGAGACGCCGCGCGGCCTGCCGATGACCTACCTGGTCGCGCCCGGCGGCAAGGTCGCCGAGCGTTTCCTCGGGCCGGTGACGGCCGCGGACATCGAGCAGGCGATCGCGGCCGGCCGGGCCGCCGGCTGACGCCCTACCGCTCGCGCAGGCGTGGCCGCAGGCTTGCGAGGTTGCACGGCTTCGTGCGCCCGTCCAGCTGCGCGCGGATGATGCGCTCCCACGCGGTGCGGCAGGCGCCGGTCGAGCCCGGCAACGCGAACAGGAACGTGCCGTTGGCCAGGCCAGCGAACGCGCGCGACTGCAGCGTGCTGGTGCCGATCTCGTCGAAGCTGAGCGCGCGGAACAGCTCGCCGAAGCCGGGCATCTGCTTGTCGAGCAGCGGCAGCAGGGCCTCGGGGGTCGAGTCGCGGCCGGTGAACCCCGTGCCGCCGGTCACCAGGATGCCGTCGATGCCGTCGTCGGCGATCCACTGCGATACGCGGGCGCGCAGTCGGTAGCGGTCGTCGGGCAGCAGCGCCCGGTCCGCGAGCACGTGGCCGGCCGCGGACAGTGCCTCGACAAGGTAGTCGCCGGAGCCGTCATCGGCCGCGGTGCGCGTGTCCGACACGGTCAGCACGCACAACCGCAGGGGAATGAAGCCGGTCGCCGCGGAACCTGGATTGCTCACGTGCCCTCCGTCAGCCTGGACAGTTCGTCGGCCTGGTGTTCGCGCGCCAGCCGCTCGACCAGCACGTCCAGGCCGCCCTGCAGCACGTTCGGCAGGTCGTACACGGTCAGTCCCTCCACGCGGTGGTCGGTGATGCGCCCCTGCGGGAAGTTGTAGGTCCGGATGCGCTGGCTGCGGTCGCCGCTGCCGACCTGCAGCTTGCGGTCGGCGGCCTGTGCGGCCGCGCGCTTCTCGATCTCCGCCTCGACCAGCATCGCCTTCAGCCGCTTCATCGCCTTGTCGCGATTGGCGTGCTGGCTGCGCTCGGTCTGGGACTCCACGACCACGCCGCTGGGGACGTGGGTGATGCGGATCGCCGAATCGGTCTTGTTGACGTGCTGGCCCCCGGCGCCGGAGGAACGGAAGGTATCGACCTTCAGGTCGGCGGGATTGAGCTCGATCTCCGCCATGTCGGCTTCCTCCGCGATGATCGCGACCGTGGCCGCGGAGGTGTGGATGCGTCCCTGCGACTCCGTCTCCGGCACGCGCTGCACGCGGTGGGTCCCGGACTCGAACTTCAGCCGCGAATACGCGCCGCGGCCTTCGACGTGCGCGACGATCTCCCGGAAGCCGCCGTGCTCCCCGGGGTTGGCGGATTCGACTTCGACCTTCCAGCCCTGGCGTTCGGCGTAGCGGCTGTACATCCGGAACAGGTCGCCGGCGAAGATCGCCGCCTCGTCGCCGCCCGTGCCCGCGCGCACTTCCAGGTACAGGCCGCCTTCGTCGCGCGCGTCCTTCGGCACCAGGTGCGACATCAGCTCCGCATCAAGCGTCTCCAGCCGAGCCCGCGCCGCCGCGACCTCTTCCTCGGCGAGCGCGCCCAGTTCCGGGTCGTCGCGCAAGGCCAGGGCGGCGGCGAGGTCGGCGCGCGCACGCGCTTCCGCATCCAGCGCCGTGGCAAGCGGTTCGAGCTGTGCGAACTCCCGCGAAAGCGCACGGAAGCGTTGCGCATCGGTGGCCGTCGACGGGTCCGCGAGCAGGCGCTCGAGTTCCTCGCGGCGTTCGGCCAGCCCCTCCAGCTTGCGACGCAGCGAGGGATTCACGGCCGGTCATCCGGCGGCGCATCCCGCGGTGTTCCATCCGCCGGCGCGAACAACCGCTCCACCGCGCGCGCCAGCGCCGTGTCCCCGCTGGCCGCGGCATCGCGCAGCGCGGCGGTGGGCGCGTGCAGCAACTTGTTGGTCAAGGCCTGCGCCAGCTGCTCGACCACGACCGACGGGTCGTGGCCGGCCGCGAGCTGGCGGCGCGCGCGATGCAGCGCCGCGTCGCGCTCGGCTTCGCCACGCGCACGCAGCGCGCGCAACGGCGCATCGTTGCCCGCCGCCTGCAGCGCGCCGGCGAAGCGCGCGACCTGGAGGTCGACGATCGCCTCCGCTTCGGCGGCGGCCTCCCGGCGGCTGCGCCGGTTGTCTTCGATCGCGCGTTCCAGGTCGTCGATGGTGTGCAGGAAGGCATCGTCGAGCGCGCCGACGGCGGGATCGATGTCGCGGGGCACCGCGAGGTCCAGCAGCAGCATCGGCCGGTGCCGCCGGCGCGCGAGCGCCGCGGCGACCTGCGTCGCATGGATCACCGGCTCCCGGCTGGCCGTCGCCGACAGCACGACATCGGCGTCGGCCAGGTGGCGGTCCAGTTCGTCCAGCGGCAGTGCCACGCCGCCGTGGCGGCTGGCGAGTTCCTGGGCATGGGCCAGCGTCCGGTTGGCGACCAGCAGGCGCCGCACGCGACCCTCGCGCAGGTGCCGCGCGGCGAGTTCGATCGTTTCACCCGCGCCGACCAGCAATACGGTCGATTCCTCCAGTCGCGCGAACGACTCCTGCGCGAGCCGGACCGCCGCCGACGCGACCGAGACCGGATTGGCGCCGATCCGGGTGTCGGTGCGCGCGCGCTTGGCGGTGGCGAAGGCATTCTGGAACAGGCGGTCCAGCGTGCCGCCCAGCGCACCGGCGGAACGCGCCAGCGACCAGGCTTCCTTCACCTGCCCGAGGATCTGCGGTTCGCCCAGCACCAGCGAATCCAGCCCCGTGGCTACTCGGAACAGGTGACGCGCGGCATCGGCGTCGCGGTGGTGGTAGAGGTAGGCGTGCATGTCGACCGCTTCGCCGGGGTGCGCCGCCAGCCAGGCCGCGAGCGAGGCGCCGTCGTCGTCCGCCAGGGCATACAGCTCGGTGCGGTTGCACGTCGACAACAGCGCGGCCTCGTGCACGCCGGGCAATTCACGCAGCGTGGCCAGCGCGGCCGGCACCGTGTCGGCGGCGAATGCCACCCGCTCGCGCAGGCGGACCGGCGCGGTCTGGTGGTTGATGCCGAGCACATGCAGGCGCGCGCGGGGAAGGTCCATCGTGTCCTGGGGTGGGCGACAGCACCCAAAGACGCCATTCTATCCGGCCCACCCGGGCGACCCGACCGAACCCATGCCGAAGCCCACGCCCATCGCCGTCCGTGCCTTCGCCGTCCTGCTGGCCGTCGCGTCGCCCGCCCTGCGCGCGGCAATGCCCGTTGGCGACGCGCACGCCGGCGCGCTGGAGGCGACGCTCG
>CAMPJU010000020.1 GCA_946886995.1 uncultured Lysobacteraceae bacterium | reverse complement strand
ATCCCGCCCGCATCCTCGCCGGCCCCGAACGCATCGAGTCGGGCTGGTGGGACGGCGGCGAGGTGCGGCGCGACTACTACGTGGTCCGGACCCGAGGCGGACAGCGCGCGTGGGCGTTCCGCGCGGCGGGCGAACAGGACGGTCCTTTCATGCTGCACGGGTGGTTCGCATGAGCGCGCGGGCCATGGACATGTTGCCCGGCTATGCGGAACTGCACTGCCTGTCGGCCTTCAGCTTCGGGCGTGGCGCGTCGGTCGCGCGCGAACTGTTCGCGCGGGCGAAGCGGCTGGGTTACGACGCGCTGGCGATCACCGACGAGTGCACGCTGGCCGGCATCGTGCGGGCGTTCGAGGCGGCGCGCGAGAACGACCTGAAACTCATCGTCGGCAGCGAGATGCAGGTCGAGGGCGGGCCGAAACTGGTGTTGCTGGTGGCCGACCAGGACGGCTACGAGGGGCTGTGCCGGCTCGTCACCGTGGCACGCCGGCGCGCGGCGAAGGGCCGGTACCGCCTGCTGCGCGAGGACTTCGACGATCTGCCGGGAGGCCTGCTGGCGCTTTGGCTGCCCGGCCCGGGCGCCACGGCCGCCCACGATCGCGACGCGGCCTGGTTGCGTGGCGTGTTCGCCGACCGCCTGTGGATCGGCGTCGGCCTGCACCGTGGCCCCGATGACGAGGCGCGGCTGCGCGACCTGCGTGCGCTCGGCGAACGCCACGGCCTGCCGCTGGTCGCCGCCGGCGACGTGCACATGCACGAGCGTCGGCGCCGCGCGCTGCAGGACGTGCTCACCGCGACCCGCCACCGCTGCACCGTCGCCGAAGCCGGGTGGCGACTGTTCCCGAATGGGGAACGCCACCTGCGCACGCGCCAGGCGCTGGCCGCGATCCATCCACCCGACCTGCTCGGGGAAACGTTGCGCATCGCCGCGCGCTGCACCTTCCGGCTGGACCAGCTGCGCTACACCTACCCACGCGAACTCGTGCCGGCAGGCGAAACGCCGACCACCTGGCTGCGCGTGCTCACCGAGGAAGGCGCGCGCGCACGCTGGCCCGGGGGCGTGCCCGGCAAGGCGCGCACGCTGATCGAACACGAACTCGCGCTGATCGCCGACCTGCAGTACGAGTCGTACTTCCTCACCGTGCACGACATCGTCCGCTTCGCGCGCGGGCAGGGAATCCTCTGCCAGGGGCGCGGCTCGGCGGCCAACTCGGCGGTCTGCTACGCGCTGGGGGTGACCGAGATCGACCCGGCGCGGATGGAGATGCTGTTCGAACGGTTCCTGTCGCGCGAGCGCAACGAACCGCCCGACATCGACATCGACTTCGAACACGAACGGCGAGAGGAAGTCATCCAGTACGTGTTCGGTCGCTACGGCCGCGAACGCGCCGCGCTCACCGCCGTGGCCATCTCCTACCGCGGCCGCAGCGCGGTGCGCGACGTCGCGCGCGCGCTGGGACTGCCCCCGGACCAGGTCGACGAGCTCGCGCGCACCATGGACCGCTGGGGCGGGGAGGCCCCGTTGCCGGAACACCTGCGCGAACGCGGCTTCGATCCCGACGCGCCGCTGATGCGCCGCGTGGTGTCGCTGACCTGCCAGCTGCTCGACTTCCCGCGCCACCTGTCGCAGCACCCGGGCGGCTTCGTCATCTCCGAGCATCCGCTGCACACGCTGGTGCCGGTGGAGAACGCGGCGATGGAAGGGCGCACCGTCATCCAGTGGGACAAGGACGACCTGGACGTGCTCGGCCTGCTGAAGGTCGACTGCCTGGCGCTGGGGATGCTGACCGCGGTGCGCAAGACCCTGGACCTGCTGCGCGCGAGCGGCCGCCGCGACCTCGCGATGGCCACGATCCCCGCGGAGGACAGGCCGACCTACGACATGATCAGCCGCGCCGACACCGTCGGCGTGTTCCAGATCGAGTCGCGCGCGCAGATGGCGATGCTGCCGCGGCTGAAGCCGCAGTGTTTCTACGACCTGGTGGTCGAGGTGGCGATCGTGCGCCCCGGCCCGATCCAGGGCGACATGGTGCATCCGTACCTGCGCCGGCGCCGCGGCGAGGAACCGGTCGAATATCCCCCGGAACTGGCGGCCGTGTTCGCGCGCACCCTGGGCGTGCCGCTGTTCCAGGAACAGGTGATGCAGCTGGCGATCGTCGCGGCCGGCTACACGCCGGGCGAGGCCGACCAGTTGCGCCGTTCGATGGCCGCGTGGAAGCGGCACGGTGGACTGGAGCCGCACCGCGAGCGGCTGATGGCCGGCATGTTGCGCAACGGCTACACCCGCGCGTACGGCGAACGGATCTTCGAGCAGATCCGCGGCTTCGGCAGCTACGGCTTCCCGGAGTCGCACGCGGCCAGCTTCGCGCTGATCACCTACGTGTCGTGCTGGCTCAAGTGCCACGAACCCGCCGCGTTCGCCGCCAGCGTCATCAACTCCATGCCGATGGGCTTCTACACCCCGGACCAGCTGCTGCAGGACGCGCGGCGCCACGGCATCACGGTGCGCCCGGTGGATGCGCGCCATAGCGACTGGGACTGCACGCTCGAATTCCCGGATGGCGACCCGGCGCGGCCGCCTGCCATCCGCATCGGCCTGCGGCTGGTGAAGGGCTTTGCCGAGGACGCCGCGCACCGGCTGTCGGCCGCGCGTCGCGTGCGCGCCTTCGCCGATGTCGAGGACCTGTGCCGGCGCGCCGACCTCGACCGTCGCCACCAGTCGCTGCTGGCCGATGCCGGTGCGTTGAAGGGGCTGGCCGGCCATCGCCATCGCGCGCGCTGGGCGGTGGCGGGCGTGGAACCGCAACTGGCGCTGTTCGAAGACGCCGGCCCGACTCCCGAGGCCGCGGTGGTGCTCCCGCCGCCGAGTTCCACCCAGGACATGCAGGCCGACTACGCGATGGTCGGGACCACGCTGGGCCGGCATCCGCTGTCGTTCCTGCGGCGCGCGCTCGCGGCGCGGCGGTGCCAACGCTCGTCGGAACTGGAGCGGATGCCGGACGGGCGCGCGGTGCGCATCGCCGGCCTGGTGCGCCTGCGCCAGCGGCCGCAGACCGCCAGCGGGGTGACCTTCCTGACCCTCGAGGACGAGGACGGCATGGTCAACGTGGTGGTCTGGCGCGACCTGGCCGAACGCCAGCGTCGCGTGCTGCTGGAATCGCGCCTGCTGCAGGTCGAGGGGCGACTGGAACGCAAGGACGGCGTGCAGCACCTGCTCGCGCACCGCCTCGGCCAGCTGGACCCGTTGCTGGGGAACCTGTCCACCCCGTCCCGCGATTTCCGCTAGCGCCGGCGCCAGAAGCTCCAGCCCAGGCCGGCGCCGATGCTTGCCAGGCCGACGCCGGTCATCAGCGCCACCGTCCACCAGAACCCCCGGTCGCCGCTTTCGAACAGTTCGGCGGCGAAGTTCATGCCGAACACGCCCGCGGCCACCGCCAGCGTCCCGAGCACGACCGTCACCACGGTCAGCACGCGCATCGTCTCGTTGGTGCCCTCGGCCACCCGCGACGTGTAGACGTCGAAGCTGCCGTTGACCAGCTCGCGGGCGGACTCCACCGCGGCCATCGTGCGGGCATACCGCGCGCTCAGCAGCTGCCAGTGCTTCGCCACCTGCTGCGGCTGCCCGGAGCCGAAGTCCGGGCGCGCCAGCGCATCGAACATGTCCCGCTGGCCGGCGAGGTGGCGGCGCAGGCGCGATGCATGCCGGCGCAACTGCTGCAGTTCCGACAGGTGCGCGGGCTTCGGCCGGCGCAGCACCTGCAATTCGATGCGGTCGACCGCGGACTCGAATGCATCGCGCGCGTCCAGGTAGTCGGTCAGCATGCGGTCCAGCAGCGACGCGGCGAAGCTGCCGGCGTGCAGCACGCCCACGCGCAGGTGCTCCGCCTCGTTGTCGACGAGCCCCTGCAGGAACGCGACGGCGCGGGGATGGAAGGTCACCACCATGTTGCAGGACTCGCCGACCGCGACCACCAGCGGCTCCGAGCGCGTCTTGCGGCCGGAGCCCGCGCACAGCGCGGCGGCGTGCAGGTAGGTCCACCCCTGGCTGGTCGCTACGCCATCGCTGTCGGGCGGTGCCTCGCGCAGCAGGTGGGCATCGATGCCGGCCCGCTCCAGCACGGCGGGCAACGGTGCGTCGCCCTGGAGGTCGACCCACAGCAACTGGTCGTCGCGCAACGGGTCGCCGTTGAGGCTGGCCGGATCGACGCGGTGGCCGTCGAGCTCGGCGTCGAACAGCAGCGCCGAGGCGCGCGGCCTGTCGTCGGGCGTGTCCTGGTGGTCGGTCACGGCTCGGAAGACATCCTGTGGGAAGCCGGCATGGCGGCGAAAGGCCATCTTGCTGGGAGTGGACGGGTGGGGCGTGAAGGCCAATGCCCCCCATGGCGCCACCGCAGTGCGGCGGCCGATTCCCACATCGCGTTCATGGCCCTGTGCGACGATGGCCGGATGACAAGGAAGACGACGGGAAAGGCCGGCTCGACCGGCAAGGGCGGACGCCGCGGAAGCGGTTCCGGGAAGGCTGGCAAGCCGGGCAAGCCCGCGCCGAAGCGCCCCGGGTGGATGCCGGATCCGCCCCCGCGGGGTGGCGTGCGGCCGCCGGCACGGCGTGGCGGGGGCGACCCGTTCGCCGCCCGCGAGGCCGCGCGCTACGAGCAGCCGATCGCCAGCCGCGAACTGATCACCGAAACGCTCGCCGCGAACGACGGCCCGATGGATGCGGACGCGCTGGCCGAACGGCTTGGCCTTGGCGCGCCCGACCGTTTCGACGCGCTGTCCAAGCGACTGTCGGCGATGTTGCGCGATGGCCAGTTGCTGCAGAACCGCAAGGGCGAATACGCGCCCGCCGAACGCATGGACCTGATCGCCGGCAGCGTGATCGCCAACCCGGACGGTTTCGGCTTCCTGCGCCCGGACTCGGGCGCGGGCGACGACCTGTTCCTGCCGCCGTACGAGATGCGCAAGGTGATGCACGGCGACCGCGTGCTGGCGAGCGTCACCGGGATGGACCGCCGCGGCCGGCGCGAAGGCGCGATCGTGGAAGTCCTCGAGCGCCGGCTCAACCGGTTGATCGGGCGCTACACCCTCGACTCGGGCATCGGCTACGTGGTGCCGGACGACCGGCGCATCCAGCGCAACGTGCTGATCCCGCCCGACGACCGCGGCGAGGCCCAGCCGGGCCAGCTGGTCGTCGCCGAGATCGTGCACGCGCCGGACCCGCGCCGTCCGCCGATCGGTCGCGTGCTCACCGTGCTGGGCGAGCGGCTGACCGCGTCCCTCGCGGTCCAGGCCGCGATCCACGGCCACGAACTGCCGCACGAATTCCCGGAGGACGTCCTTGCGCAGGCCGCGGCCGTGCCGGTCGACGTCGACGCGGCCACCGCCCGGCAGCGCCGCGACATCCGCGACCTGCCGCTGGTCACGATCGACGGCGAGGACGCCAAGGACTTCGACGACGCGGTGTACTGCGAGCCCAACCGCGGCGGCTTCCGCCTGCTCGTGGCCATCGCCGACGTCTCGCACTACGTCCGCCCCGGTACGCCGCTGGACGACGAGGCGCAGAAGCGCGCGACCTCGGTGTACTTCCCCGGCTTCGTCGTGCCGATGCTGCCGGAGACGCTGTCCAACGGCATCTGCTCGCTCAAGCCGGAGGTCGACCGGCTGTGCTTCGTCTGCGACATGCAGGTCGGGCGCGACGGACTGGTCGAGAAGTCCGAGTTCTACGAGGCGGTGATGCATTCGCACGCACGCCTGACCTACACCCAGGTCTGGAACGCGATCGGCGAAGGCGTCCCGGACGACGACCGCGACGCGGCGCTCGCGAAGATCGGCGGCCTGCTGCCCCAGGTCCAGCGGCTGCACCAGCTCTACCAGGTCCTGGACAAGGCGCGGCAGAAGCGCGGCGCGATCGAGTTCGAGACCAGCGAGGTGCGATTCGTCCTCGGCCCGCAGGGCGAGGTCACCCAGGCCGGGATGATCCAGCGCAACGATGCGCACAAGCTGATCGAGGAGTGCATGATCGCGGCGAACGTGGAGGCCGCGAAGTTCCTGCTCGACGCCGGTGTCCCGGCGCCGTACCGCGACCACGACAAGCCGCCGGAAGCCAAGTACGCCGACCTCGAGGAATTCCTGAAGGAGTTCAAGCTGCGCCTGCCGCCCCATGGCCGGGTGCACCCGAAGGATTTCCGCGCGTTGCTGGAGAAGATCCGCGACCGTCCCGACGCCGCGCTGCTGGAATCGGTGATCCTGCGCAGCCAGTCGTTGGCGGTGTACGCGCCGGACAACATCGGCCACTTCGGCCTGGCGCTGGAGGCGTACGCGCATTTCACCTCGCCGATCCGCCGCTACCCCGACCTGCTGGTGCACCGCGCGATCAAGCACGCCCTGTCGGGACGCAAGCCGGCCCAGTTCGAGTATTCGCCGAGCGGCATGGCGGCGCTGGCGCTGCAGTGCTCCGAGCGCTCGCGCCGTGCCGACGAGGCGCAGCGCGAGGTCGACGAGCGCTACCGCGCGGCCTGGATGGAACAGCACGTCGGCGGCGAGTTCGAGGGCACCATCAGCGGCGTCACCAGCTTCGGATTGTTCATCGAGCTGGACGAGTCGAAGGTCAACGGCCTGGTGCACGTCACCCAGCTGCCGAGCGACTACTACCACTTCGATCCCGTGCGCAAGACGCTGACCGGCGAGCGCCGCGGCAAGGAATACCGCCTGGGCGACCGCGTGCGCATCGTCGTGCTCAAGGCCAGCGTCGAGGACCGGCGCATCGACTTCCGCCTGGTCGAGGAGGGACGCCCCGCGGGCGCGGTCCCGCCGCCCCCGCCGCGCGGCCAGCCGGCGAAGAAGAAGAAGCGGAAGTACTAGAATCCCGCGATGGGCAAGGACAACCAGTGGATCGCGGGGATCAACGCGGTGGCGTCGGCGGTCGAGCACGACGCGGACAACGTGCGCGAAGTGCTGATCGAGGCCGGGGCGAAGAACCCGCGGCTGGTCGAGATCGAGGGCAATGCGCGGCGGATGGGCATCGACGTGCGCCGGGTCGCGCAGCAGGCGCTGGACGGCGTGGCCGGCGGCCTGCGCCACCAGGGCGTGGCGGCGCGCTACGCGGCGGCGAAGACCTGGGACGAGGACGAACTCCCCGGCCTGGTGGAGGCCGCTTCCGGCAAGGCGCTGGTCCTGGTGCTCGATGGCGTGCAGGATCCGCACAACCTGGGCGCGTGCCTGCGCAGCGCGGCGGCCGCCGGGGCCACCGCGGTGGTCATCCCGAAGGACAAGGCGGTGCAGGTCAACGCGACGGTGCGCAAGACCTCGGCCGGCGCGGCTGACACGGTGCCGGTGGTCCGCGCGACCAACCTGGCACGCGTGCTGCGCGACCTGCAGAAGCAGGGCGTGTGGATCCACGGACTGGAAGGCGGGGCCACCGCGTCGCTCTACGACCTGGACATGCGGGGCAACGTCGCGCTGGTGCTCGGTGGCGAGGCGGACGGGATGCGTCGGCTTACCCGCGAAAACTGCGACAGCCTTGTCAGCATCCCGATGCCCGGCGGATTCGAGAGCCTGAACGTCTCGGTGGCGACCGGCGTCGCCCTGTTCGAGGCGGTCCGCCAGCGCGGGGCAGGCGCATGAACCTCGAATGGTTCGACTGGGTCGGACTGCTGGGCACGGGGATGATCCTCGCGGGCTTCCTGCTGTTGCAGGCCGGCAGGCTCGACGGCAACGGCATTCCCTACCAGCTGCTCAACCTGTTCGGCGCCGGCGGCGTGCTGGTCTCGCTGCTGGGGACGTTCAACGTCTCGGTGTTCCTGCTGGAGGCGGCCTGGGTGGCGATCAGTGCGTACGGGATCGCGCGGACGCTGAAGCTCCGCCGGCGATCGCCGGGAAGCTGACCCGCGACGTCAACGCGGCCAGGCGTTGGCGATGCGGCAGAACAGCGCAGCGGTGCGTTCGGCATCGTAGACGGCCGAATGCGCGTCGGCCTGGTTCCACTCCATGCCGGCGGCCTGGACGGCGCGCGCCAGCACCGTCTGCCCGTACGCGATGCCGCCCAGGGTGACCGTGTCGAACACGCTGAAGGGGTGGAACGGGTTGCGCTTGTGCGCGGTACGCGCCACCGCGGCATTGAGGAAGTTCAGGTCGAAATGCGCGTTGTGGCCCACCAGGATCGCGCGCTGGCAACCCTGGCGCTTGCACGCCGCGCGCACGGGCGCGAACACGTGGTCGAGCGCCGGCCGTTCTTCCAGCGCGTTGCGGAACGGATGGTCGATGTCGATGCCGGTGACTTCCAGCGACTTCGGGTCGATGGTGGTCCCGGGCGCGGGCATCACGTGGGTGGTGATCGTCTCGCCGGGATACAACTGGCCGGCTTCGTCCAGCTCGATCGGGACAGCGGCGATCTCGAGCAATGCGTTGCGCGTCCAGTCGAAGCCGCCGGTCTCGACGTCCACGACCACCGGCAGGTAGCCGCGGAAGCGGCGTGACATCGGGGTCGAGCGTGGCGGCTCGGGCGCGGGCGCCGCGGGCGCTTCCTGCGCCGGATCGAGGGGCTGGTCGGTCATCGCGCCAGCCTAGCAAAGGGTGCGCAGGACGGTGCCTTCATCCACCAGTCGATCCAGCATCGCCTGGCCCGATGCCAGGAAGTCCGCGTCGCCGGATGCCCCTGCCTCGGATGCAAGCGTCGCGAGCACTTCGTCGGCGTCCCGTGCGCCAGTGTCGCCATCGAGCAGTTGCAGCAGGCGGTACACCAGCGGCGACAGCGCGGAAAAGCGCACGTCACCTTCGCCGTCGCGCCGCGCGAGCAGCAGCGTCGGGGCTTCGGGCAGGTCGGCCGGCCGGAAGTCGGGACCGATGCGGTGGACGGGCCACGCGTAGGCGAGGGGACGCGCCAGTGGCGACAACGCGATCCGGCAGGCGCCGACGGGGCGGCCTGCACGCGGCACAACGTCCGCTTCGCTGATCTGCAGCGCGAGTTCCACCCATTCGTAGTGCGCCAGCTCCGCGAGCCAGGGCGGATCGCCGGTGGTCTCCGGATCGCGGCCGGCCAGCCAGTCGACGAACTCGCGGGCGACCTCGGTAAACAACGGGGTGGTGCAGCGATGTCCGGTGTAGAAGGCCTGCACCAGCGACTGCCAGCCGGCATCCGCCAGCGTCCGCCGGATCACCGGGAAATTGCCGGCGAGCAATCCGCCGATGCTGTCGAGGAACAGCGAGCGATAGACGCGCAAGCGGCGCTCCTCGACACCGGGCGGCGGCGGACATGCGCCGGGATCGCGGACGTGGGCGGCGAACGCGAGCTGCTGCGCGCGAAGGTCCGGTTTGTCAGCCATGGGCCGCCTGCAGCGCGCGGATGCGGTCGACCTCGCCGAGCAACTCGGCCATCGGCGGGTAGTTGAAGTCGCGTTCGAGCAACGTCGGCCGCACGCCGTGCACGGCACAGGCATGTGCCAGCAGGTCCCACGCCGCATCGCGCACGGGCGCGCCATGGGTGTCGATCTTGAGCCCTTCCGGATCGTCGAAATGGCCGGCGACGTGGTAGCCGGCGATGCGCGCGGCCGGCATCCGGTCGACGAAGCCGCGGGCGTCGTAGCCGTGGTTGTGCGCGTTGACGGTGACGTTGTTGACGTCCAGCAGGAGGTCGCAGTCCGCGGCGTCGAGCACGGCCAGCACGAAGTCCGCTTCATCCATTGCCTGCCACGGCGCGGCGTAATAGCTGATGTTCTCCACCGCGATGCGGCGCCCCAGCCGGTCCTGCACCTCGCGGATGCGGCCCGCGACGTGGTGCACGGCTTCGTCCGTGAACGGCATGGGCAGCAGGTCGTACAGCTGGCCGTCGTCGCTGCAGTAGCTCAGGTGTTCGCTGTAGCCGGCGACGCCGAACCGGTCCAGGAACCCGCGCACCTGGTCGACCAGCGCGACGTCCAGCGGCCCCGGGCCACCGAGCGACAGCGACAGCCCGTGGCAGGTGATCGGGAATCGTTCCGCCAATGCGGAAAAGGCCGCCCCGGGGCGGCCTCCGACTCCGATCCAGTTCTCCGGCGCGCACTCCAGGAAATCGATCGCGCCGGCGGGGACGTCCCGCAGTCCAGGGAGCAGGCCGCGGCGCAGGCCCAGGCCCGCCGCCGCGGCCGGTGGCGCGATCACATCCCGCCGCACTTGCCCTCGCCGCACTTGCCTTCACCCATCGCGGCCTTGTCGTCCGCCGGCGTGGCTTCGGCCTTTTTCGCGTGGTGCGCGGCCATCTCCTCGGCGCTGATGAAGCCGTCGCCGTCCGGGTCGTGCGCGGCGAACCTGCTGGTATCGCCATCGTGCGCGGCCGCGAACTCGGCCTGCGACAGGCGCCCGTCCTGGTCGGTGTCCATCTTCGCCATGCCGCACTTGCCTTCGCCGCACTTGCCCTCGCCGCATTTGCCTTCGCCCGCTTCGTGGTCGTGGGCATCGCCCGCGGCAGCGCCCAACATGTACCCCTGGGCGAGCGGCTGCATCGCGAACGCGGACCCGGAAAGCGCGAGGCCGGCGATGGCGGCGCCGAGTGCGGCGGCGACGGGCTTGGTGCTGGACTTGCTCATGGCGATGGCTCCGTTGGGTGCGGGCGCGGCCCGCGTCGGGACCGCCATGCTACCGCCGGCCCGGGGCCCCCGCAGTGCCGGAAGTCCCGCCTCGCCTTGCCACCCGTCGGATGGCTCAGTCGCCGCCGGTGCCGCCCGCGGCGTCGGTCGCGGTGTTCGTGAGGTCCCGCTTCTCCCGGGGCGGCAACCCCTCCTCGCCGTGGACCAGGAACCACACGTTCTCGGCGATGTTGGTGGCGTGGTCGCCGATCCGCTCGATGTTCTTGGCCATGAACAGCAGGTGGGTGCACGGCGTGATCGACCGGGCGTCCTCGACCATGTACGTCAGCAGTTCGCGGAACAGCCCGGTGTACAGGTCGTCCAGTTCCGCGTCGCGCTCGCGTACCCGCTGCGCCGCTTCGGCATCGCAGGCCCGCCAGGCCTCCATCACGTCGCGCACCTGGCGCGCGGCGAGCTTGCCGAGCACCGCCAGCCCGCGCGTGTGCGGCAGCGGCATCGACTCGTTCAGCGCGAGCGATCGCTTGGCGACGTTGGCGGCGTAGTCGCCGATCCGCTCGATGTCGGACGCCACCCGCAGCGCCGCCAGCAGTTCGCGCAGGTCGCGTGCGAGCGGGCCCTTCAGCGCCAGTCGCATCACCTCGTGGCCGACCTGCTGCTCCAGCGCATCGATCGCGTCGTCGTTCTCGATGATGCGTGCCGCGGCCTTGTCGTCTCGGCGCTCGACGACGTCCAGCGCCGCCTCCAGCTGCGCGGCGGACATCTCGCCCATGCGCATGATCTCGTCGAGCAGCCGCGCGCGGTCCGCGTCGGCGCTGCGCAGGATGTGGTCGTGGGGAATGTTGTCCATCAGCCGAAACGTCCCGTGATGTAGTCCTCGGTCTGCTGCTTCGAGGGGTTGGAGAAGATCGTCCCGG